>NZ_JBFTSN010000213.1:0-10907 GCF_056400045.1 Paenibacillus sp. 01L418 | reverse complement strand
GAATAATACGGCTCTCCTAATCTTGCGAGATCAGCCTCATTCATTCCCTCACCGTTGTCTTTTATACAAATAACGACATTATTAGAATTATCCATATAAGCTCTAATTAATATAACACCTTCTTTGTCCAGTGCTTCAATACTATTTTTAATAATATTTATTAGAGCCTGCTTAAATTTTGATGAATTACCTCTTACAAATAAGTCATTTGCCAACTCAACATTGATTACTCCACCTTGCATTGTAGCAAGAGGAACCAGTATACCTTCAATTTGTTGAAGCTCCTCTGAAATATTTAAAAGCGTTGTTTGTTCAAGCTGTGGTTTGGCGAACGTAAGAAAATCAGTTATGATCTCTGATGCGCGATCTAATTCATCTATTGCAAGTACCATAAAACTTTGTTCCTTATCGTTCGTAGTTTTCTCACGAAGAAGTTGTAAAAAACCTCTCGTCACCTGCAACGGGTTTCTAACCTCATGAGCTACTGAAGCTGCTAACTGACTAATGATTTCCATTTTTTCAGACCGTTGAAGATCATTGTTAAACACTTCAAGTTGTTTTGAATATTTAACAACCTGTTCGTAGTTTTCTAAAATTCTCCTTGCAAGAATCACAACAAGTGCAGCAATAAAACTAAGAATGCCCCATTTCCAGAAAAACAAATCATAGCTCATACCCTTGATAAAATACCAAATAACTTCGGATACCCCGACTGCTGAGAAGATTCCGAAGCCAGTCGTTAAAACAATAGCTTCTTTATTTCCTTGAAAACAATAATTTATAAGCAAGCCGACGAGAAGCAAATTCCCAATTATTATTGAGCCACCGAAAGATATTATAGTAACCATAGTATACATAGTTTTGATCTCAACTGATATAAAAGAAGCAAACAATAATATAACTGTTATAATTAAAATAATAACCTGGAGCCTTCTAAACAATAATATTAACCCATAAGGGCCTCTTCCAAAAATCTTTTCGAAAAAGAAATAAATAGCAGGCATCAATAGGCTTGATGCTAAATCGAATAGATAGTAAATATAAAATCCATACTCCCCGTATATAGTATGTAGATAAGGTGAATATGAGAGGATCATTAAACCGATTGATAAAATAACTACGCACAGAGAACTCCATCCAGCTAAATATGGTTTTCTCAAAAAAATAATAATAAGGAACATAGCCAATGAAACGAACAAAAGGGCTGCTCCCAATACAACATCCAGCATATCGTGCTTCAAAAAATCTTTACTGAGCGTTTGATTCTCGCCAACTAAGATTTGCTTCTTTAATCCTAGCCAGTCTGCATCTGTATGAAGAAAGACGTATACCATTTTATTAGATTCATACGAGCTTAAAGATAATAAAATCTCATTCCTATTATATGGATAATTACGATCAGACTTATATACGAGTTCATTATCAATAAAAATCATTACATCCTTCGCAGTAAGACTGCTAATCAATAGAGCGGGTCTTGAAAAGTAAAATTCAGGTAGTTTAAATCTCAACCATGCCGATGTAATATTAGCAGGCTTAGTAGGTAATGGATCGCCGTAGGTAAACGGGATCCAAGCGCCTTTTTTCTCCAGAAATTCACTATGATCCGAAATTCCAGATGGATTCTCCTCCCAGATCATTTCCCATTCTGTTATCCTGATATTTGGTTCATTCGTTAATGCTTGGAAAGTAGCAGCATAAGAAGCCGTAGCAAAAAAAGGAGTAACAATACAGAGCAAAAACACGAAGATCAACAAAAATTTACGTAGTACTTTCATCATACACCTCAAAAACTCGATAATGTTAATGCTCATATCATACTATATTTCGACAATGTTCGATAAGCCTCCTTCAAAAATTTGGTTGTTGACAAAATAAATAAAGCCGTTTTCAAAGATCATTACGATMTTTGGAAACGGCTTGAATACTTGGATTAAAATAACTTTTTTCTTATCGATACACGGCGAAGCATCATAAAATTCAAGGCTACAATACACAGCATGACAGCAAAGGCAAGAATAATGACTGCTGCTAGCGATGCTCGTTCTACCTCTAATCCCGTTTGCAATAGATTGCCTATCCAGTCTGACGATAGAACAGCCTCCATCGCCATCATTGGCAGCAGGGCAGCAACTGAAATTAGTACGCCTATCTTCCAATTAAATCGATAAAATCCGGAGCCAATGAGCCAACCGCTGCCAAAGTAGGCAAAGAACAAACAGAAATATTCAAAAAAGATCCAGCCGAGCTCTAAAGAAGAAGAAAACAAATGCGGATTGTTCAGCTCTAATGTCCAATTGTTCTTGTCATAAATGAACTGCTCGACAGGATACCCTATCGTTAATATAAGGGCGAATATAGCTGAAAATAGGACTAGTACTAAACTCACACCTCCAATAAAGTGCTTTCTCGTTACTCCACTGGAAACAAAACTTGCGAGCGATGCAGGGGTCAGCAGTATGCCAATGACAAGCAGAAATACTCTCGGCGATATGGTCGTGCTTTCCCAAACCTCTTGCCCTTCAAAATCAGGTCCTACTATAGCCTCAGCATTCGTTAAAACGCCTATACCAATATAGATCAGAATAAATATGACCCAATAAAAAAAGATCGTCCAACGAAAGGTGTACATCATATGCTGTGCCACATTAAGCACGGGATGTTTTCTCTTGCTGCTCATTATTCATCCCCTCTTTTCTTCGTCAAATGAACGAATAAATCTTGCAGTGATACAGGACCAAGCTCAAGCCCTGCTGCTAATGCTTGCTTGCGCTTCACATCAGTGAGCTCTCCGAACACAGTAACTGACTTCGTTTTACCAAGCTTCTGCTCCCCAAGCACCGTCAATCCTTCTGCAAAACGATCCACGCTTTCACTCGGTCCAGTTATAGATGAGCCGCGCGCCCGCAGCGCATCTGTTTCCTCATGCATGATTAGGCGACCTTTATCCAAAATAAGCACCTCTTCAAACAAATTGCCTACTTCCTCAATTAAATGCGTAGATAAAATGAAAGTACGAGGCGTTTCCATATAATCATTAAGCAGCTCTTCATAAAAGGTATAGCGGGACGGAGCATCCATGCCAAGATAAGCCTCATCAAAAATCGTAACCGGTGCGCGGCTAGCAAGGCCAATCGTCACGCCAAGCGCCGACTTCATTCCTCTCGAAAGGGTAGATATACGTTTCTTAATCGGGAGCTCATAGTGACGAATGAGTCGATCCGCATAGTTTGTATCCCAATTGGGCCAGCAGCTAGCCGAAAGCTTTAATACGTCACGAACGTATAAAGTGTCCGGCATATGGCCGCTTTCTTGGATAAAGCATACTTGCTCCATGATGCGTGCATTTTCGAATGGCGCTTCACCATCTATCGATATTTCACCATCTGATTGCTGTCGATAGGATGCTATAATCGATAATAGACTGGTTTTTCCAGAACCATTTCTACCGAGCAAACCGTATATTTTGCCACCCTCGAGCTTGAACGAAATATTGTGTAGCGCTGAAAATGATCCATAACGCTGCCCCAATTGATTCACTTCGATACCTAGCGTCATACGTCAGTCCTCCCTTTCACTTGTTCGATGCGACCAATGATATCTGCAAGAGGGACACCAATTTTCTCAGCTTCCGCAAGCATTTGATCGACGACCTCTTCGAAAAAACGATCTCTGCGCTGTGCCAGCAGCAATTGCCTAGCTTCGCCATTTACAAACATGCCGATTCCCCTTTTCTTATACAAAATGCCTTCCTCCGTCAATAAATGAAAGCCTTTCGCTGCTGTAGCAGGGTTTATACGATAAAACGCAGCATACTGGTTTGTTGACATGACCTGCTCATCTTCTTGCAAAATGCCGCTTATGATGTCGTCTTTAATTTTGTCTGCTATTTGTTGGTAAATGGGACTTCGATCATCAAACACGTCATCACCCCTTTAGGTTACATGGTTCATTAGTTATGTAACTAACCATACAACCGTGACCAATAAATGTCAAGCCTATTTCATTACAGCATGTGATACAGACCTCTGAGGCTAAACGTTGAGAACAAAAAAAACTGCCTCCGGGTATTAACCGTGAGACAGCTTCTTGTCCTCTTATGATAAGCAGTACGTTTGTCCGAGTAACTGGACAGTCCGTTATTTGGTTGCTTGAATTCCCTTCATCCATCCGATCAGCTCCTTGCTTACTTGCTCCAGCTGCTCCTCCGGCTTAATGCTTGCTGGTCGATCCCCTTTTTGCGTGCCATAGGAACCAAATTGACCATGATTCCCTCCTTCAATCGTGACATACTGCGTTGAGCTAGGCATATACCGTTTTCCTTTGCCCCATGCCTCCCAATCCAACACGCCATCATTAGACGCAGTGACTTGCAATACTGGCAGCTTAGCATCTTCAAGAGTTCCAGCTTTTTCTGCATAGGCCGCAAGGAAAAAGATACCCTTAAGTTGATCCAAATGCTCCGCAGCATATCGTGAAGCAAAAACACCGCCAAGCGAGTGGCCGCCTATAACGTAACTTTCCTCTGGATGCTCAGCAATAAAATCATCCGCTTTATTTTGCCCCATTAAAGCAAGATTAAGCGGCATACTTGCAATGTATACACGGTGGCCAGCGTCAGCGAGCTTGTGAGCTAAAGGTGCATAGCTTTTTGGATCTACTAATCCACCTGGATAAAAAATAACATTAGGCTGAACAATCCCGGCTGCTCCAGCGGTCGGTTCAAAGCGATAGCCTGCTTGTCCAATGCTGACCGTAACTTGTTCATCGCTCTTCATGGCAGCTTTTGCCTCAGCAGATGGTGAATAAACCATCATTTGATACGCGACAGCCAGTGACAATAGTAATACCAAAACAATGGCTAACGTCCATATAAGCACCCTCTTTTTTCGCGCTTGCTTCGGTTTTGCCAATGCCTTTGAATCGTGACTCATTTCGTGCACTCCCTTTATTCCAGCATCTTCATTAGCAGCTTTTGTGATTCCAGAGCTTCTTCACCATTCACGCTTGGACTCTTATCTTGTACGATACATTGAATGAAGTGAAGAACAGCATCCTCAAAACCTCGTTGTTTCAGAGTCGTTTGCCAAGATGGCGGCAACGTTTGTGTTACTGTATCGTCACGCTCTACTTCGAGCAAACTCATATTTTTTACACGAATAATTTCGCCTGCCGATACAATTTCGAGCTGCTCCAAGTTCGTTCCTGCATGTCGGTGCATCGCAGTCGATAACGTGTAACCACCGAATGTACTGTAGTGATGCTGTGCATAAAGCAGCTGATTATGCTCGTTAACATTAACGACGCCGTTCATCACAGTCGCCTTCCCATCTGCAAGCCAGCGTGCTGTATCAACTACATGCAAATAATCGTCCAGCATCGTAAAATCTGCGGTTTGTGGACCAACTGAATTCGTCCGATGTTTCTCCATCCGAACCCATGCCGTGTCTGTCATTCGGTTCTTTGCTTCTATGTATAAAGGAGAAAAACGACGGTTAAAGCCAACCATCAGCTTCCGGCCAAACTTTTCTGCGAGCTCCGCAAGCTGCTCTGCCTGATGCAAAGTAGCTGCCAGCGGTTTATCCACATATACATCCTTACCCTGTTTGAGCAGAGTTGACACTACCTCATAATGAGTGTCAGTAGCGCTATGTACAAAAACAGCATCGCAGCGGTCAGCCAGCTCAAGTAAGCTTCCATAGGATGAAATTCGGTACTGCTCACAAATTACTGCACGCTTCTCTGCATTAGGTGAAAAAGCACCAACAAAATTCCAGTCTACAGCTTTCGATAAAATAGGAAGATAGGCTTTTTGTGCAATTCCTCCAAGTCCAACCATACCAATACGCGGTTTGGTCATTTTCAACCACCTCTTCATAAGTTTCATTATTAAAAGGAATACATCAAGCTATTAGCAATAATCCATTTAACTCGCTCCCTAAACTATACACTTATTTGCGTGGGCTGGCATTTGAATACGAAAATTATAGTACCTGAAAAATAAATCCAGCTACTCATGCGAATAGGTTGTTTAAGTCTAGTGACAGTTGAACGCTGCTCGGCTACAATTCATTTAGGTGAAGCACACCGCTCGTACTTCGGACATTTGTTCGTGGTGGGGCGGTTTTTTTTTATTTTATGAGGATGGGGTGGGATGTCACGTATGGTGAATCGTTTTGTATCTGTTAGTGGGAATGAAGGTGGATTGGTTCATTTGGACACAGTGAAACAAGCATACACGAGGTGGATTGCGATGCATTCTGAACTGCGCAAAACTAAGAGTGAACGCAGACGCCGATTAGAAGAGCGCGATGATCATGGCGAGCAGCTATTTGCAATTCATATATGGTGGCCTGTACTCGGCAGCTTTGACTATTGCATCCTGAATATGGGATCAATGATTATCGCTATGGCAGCCGCTTTCTCGACTTTGCTTATGTTCGCCCACCATATYGAATTTCTATCGAAATTGACGGATACGGGCCGCATCACAAACAAGCGTCTCGACGAAAATTTTCAGATGATCGCTTTCGCCAAAACCAGCTTGTGCTGGATAACTGGATTGTAGTGCGTTTCTCCTATGACGACATCGGTGAGCGGCCTAGACAATGCCAGCAGTTTCTTCAACAGTTGCTCGGGAAATTGTATGGTCTCGGAAGCTCCGAAAAGTTGGCTCTACCGTTACCTGCATCCTATCGAGAACTCCTAAGATGGGGACAGCAACGTGAGCGGGGATCAACCTTTACTCCCAAGGAAGCGCAGCATCTGCTAGGTGTCAGCCACTGCACAGCACGTAAATACTTGCAGCATCTGCTGCAGCAAGGACTGCTCGAGCAAGCATCTGGGCATACACGCATACGCACCTACCGCATATCGTCGAAAGTTGCTCAATTGATTATATAAACCTAGAAATAATAAACACATTAGCTCGCTACTAACAATTGTGCATTTGAGGCATATTGGCGGGTAAGTTATGAAAATTAGATTAGTTTTTAGTTCTATTTGTTCGCATTTGATCTGTTTGGCGGAAATAGAGCTAGTTTCTAGAGCTATTCCCAACGACTTCGTGCATTTGAAGCATATTGGAGGACAAGTAATGAAAATTAGACTAGTTTTTAGTTCTATTTTTGCGAATTTGCTCTGCTTGGCGGAAATAGGGCTAATTTCTAGAGCTATTCCCAACAACATTGTCCAGTTGAGATGTATTGGAAGTTGAATCCATAAAATTCACAAGAGAAATCCTACTCTATTACATTTCTATATAAAAACACACTGTAAACTCTCAAAATTTGGTACACTAGTAGCAAATTTGTTTTAAAAAGGATGATGACCATGTCCGACCATAACGACCGTGATGATCTTGCTGATCGACGCCGCAGTAAGCTGAAGGTGCTTCGATTTGATAATAACGGTAAAGATTTAGTTGAATCCGAAAAGCCTGAGGAAACCTTTGCGGACGTAGGCGGGCTTGAGGATGTTAAGAAAAAAATACGCATGAATTTCATATTGCCATTGAAGCAGCCTGAGCTGTTTGCAGCCTACGGCAAAGAAGCGGGCGGCAGCCTTCTGCTCTACGGGCCTCCAGGCTGCGGCAAAACCTTTCTTGCACGAGCGGTTGCTGGAGAAATAGATGCTAATTTCATGCACATTGAGCTGCAAGCTATTCTAGGCATGTACGTCGGTCAAAGCGAAAACAATTTGCATGACATTTTTGAGAAAGCTCGGGAAAATAAACCGTGCGTCATCTTTATTGATGAGCTTGACGCGATGGGCGGCAGCCGCAATCAGATGCGTCAGCATCATGACCGCATACTTGTCAATCAGCTTCTAATGGAGCTCGATGGACTTCGTACGTTCAATGATCAAGTATTTGTCATCGGAGCGACGAATACGCCTTGGTACCTTGATTCCGCACTGCGCAGACCAGGAAGGTTTAACCATATGATTTTTGTACCGCCGCCTGAAGAATCGGAGCGTACAACCATCCTGCAGCTAAAGCTAGCTGGAAAGCCGCTTTCCTCGCTTGATTTAAATAAAATCTCGAAGGAGACCAAACATTACTCAGGAGCGGATCTGGAGCAAATCGTGAAGGATGCCGTAGAGAGCGCACTGGAGCGTACACTCGATATTGGAGAAATTCAGCCCATATCGCAGGACGATTTGAAAAAAGCTGCGAAAAACCGAAAGGCGACTACTCTCGATTGGTTTGCCACAGCCAAAAACTATGCTACGTTCAGCGATATTAATCAGGACTATCAAATCGTTCTCGATTATATGAAACAAAGCGGTTTGAAATAAATCCGATATAGCGAGGTAGACATAGTTATGATGGAAATAGAAGAGGAAATGACCAGTAAACGGTACGAGCGAATACAACAGCTCATGGGTTGGAAAAAGTTTAAGGAAGCTTCTGTTGAGGCGCTTGCGCTAATTCAGGATACTCCCGAGGACCCCTATGCCTATGCACTGTTCGGGCAAGTTAGTCTATACATGGATAATCTGGATCAAGCCCTTCACTGGACCGAACAATCGCTTCAACGCGACCCGGAAAATGAATTAGCCTGGTTTGTTCGCAGCAATGCTTTTTATTCGATGGAAAATTGGAAAGCAGCCTTGGAATCGATTGCCGAAGGACAGCGAATTGATCCTTATGAACCACATTATTATTTCTTGCTGGCTAACATATACAATAAAACGAGAAGGTATGAAGAAGCCCGGGATTTGCTATTGAAAGGACTTGAAATCTCTCCTGAARATTCATTGTATCTCGCTAACTTAAGCTATAACGAAGCGTTGTTGAATCATTTTGCCGAATCAAAAATGCTGGCTAATCAAGCTTTGCGGCTTGATGTTGAGTCTGATATGGTTTACTTATATTTGGCATGGTCAGCAGAAAGACGGAACGATTACGATGATTATCTGCTCATGCTCAAGAACGCGATTAGATTAGATCCTGAAGACAAACAAATTCGTCAGGAGTTTCTCGAAGGACTGCAAAAAAATTATAAATTTTATCGGATCATGCTTTTGCCGGGAAATCTCTTGAAAAAGCTAAAGCCCTGGCAGGTTCTTCTCATTTGGATTGTGATTTGGATTGTCTTTAAGCCGCTCGTTATATTATTTATTATTCTTTATGTCGCGACGCACTGGATTACAAGGCTGCTCGTGCATGTAAAAGTGTTTGGCTGGAAACGAAGAAGGTGAGCAGCTTGTGCTCACCTTCTTTTTTTCTCAACTCGATTCCATGCCTATATTATTTAAGCACTATATCCAGCCGCATAATCGTTATATAAGCTTGTTGACGCGTATACGTGCCTTTTGGGCTGAATTTATTGTTTCCAATGCCTTTCATGACATCATGCATCGACACAAAATCAACGCTCGGCTTAGCCCAGCTTGCTATGATGCTGTTGTCTGCAAATACTGAAGCGTCAGCTGGAACCTTATAACCAAGCACCTTAGCTGTGTTCGTAAGCATGACCGCTGCTTCTTGCCTCGTGATGCTTCCGCTTGGATCAAACTTACCATTTCCTTTACCTTTGACAATACCCATCAAATAAGCAGCTACTACTTCTTTAACCTTCGTATCCGTAAATGGATTATCGCTCAGGACAACTTGTTTTTCTGCTAAAATCTCATCAATCGTCTGGCTTTTCTCCACTTCAAGCAGTTTAATAATAATTTTCGCAAAATCTGCACGTGTGATTAGCTTCTTGTAGTTGTTTTGCAGCTCCGCTGGAATAAGCCCGGCTGATATCGCTTCATCTACCTCTATCTTTGCCCAAGCATCAGGTTGATCGCCTACGGCTGCACTCGTGTCAATCTTAAAGAAGTAGCTTGCCCTGTCGCCTGTTGCCTCATCTAAGATGAACAATTCATAATAGGGAACGCCATAATCAAAGGTTACTGTTCCCGTCGTATTAGCTGGTAAAGCATTAACGAGCTCCTTCTTGCCGTTTATCGTCCAAGGTACTGGACTCGAAACCAAAACACCATTTACCAAGCTATAACCAAATACAACAACGCTAGTATCAACCTTTGCTGTATAGCTCAGAACTGCTTTTTCTGGAACGAGTATCGAAGTAATTGTAACATCCTTATATACATCTCCTAGATCATTGAACGTTAGCGTCTCTTTCACTTCGCCCGATTTCTTCGAAATCGAATATGTATACTTATCCTTCGAAATCTCAGCTGCAGCAGCTGGCATTACGAATGAAAACGTCATTAAGCAGATTGTCAGCCATATCAAAACAGCTTTTTCCCTTCTTTTCATACCAGTACCTCCATGTTTAATGAAATGTATCTGCTATTAATTCAACAATACCAGTGGATTTCCCTTCATTTTCGACAAAACCGCTGCTTATAAAACCTATACAATAAATAGCAAAAGACATTTGTGCACTTTCAGTGCGGCAAATGTCCTTTATTCATACTGTTGCTATTGTTGATGCTTCTGTATCAATTCCCGCTTTAGCTCCCACGTCGCTTCACTTAAATTAACGCGGTACGCTTCCGCATTGAGCTTACGCAAATATTGCGGCCAAAATAGTTCAAATTGTCMCTTATGATAGCTTCGAATTTGATCTAAGCTCGGCATATTATATACTAATTCGCCATCTGTAAAAATCGGCTTTAATAATGTTATCGCCTCATAATGAGTAATAAATTTATGGATATAAGAATGAACCGGGTCAAACAGTTTAATTCGCTCTCCCCTGTTTACATGCTGCTCATCCCTCAGCGTAATATAATCCGCTTCTGCTTTTCCAGTTGATGTGTTAATGATACGGTAAAGCTGCTTGAACCCCGGTGTGGATATCTTCTCTGGATTAGCTGAAATTTTGATAACCGGCTCGTAGCTCCCGTTTTTCTCGCGCGCGACAAGCTTGTACACACCACCGAGT
>NZ_JBFTSN010000212.1:0-10926 GCF_056400045.1 Paenibacillus sp. 01L418 | reverse complement strand
CTTCAAATGGCTGGATGTGAAGGGCTTCTCGCCGCAAACGAGTGAAGAATCGCTGCTTGGACTTGAAACGCAATCCAAAACAGCTAACGAGCAAGGTTTAATCGTGGGCCCGCACGGACTTCGCGTATGGGTGAACGAGGATCGTATTAAAGCGGAGCAAGCAATTCTTGATAAATACACCAATGTAAATATGGATATGTTCAATGATTACATGACGAATGGTTCGGCTGGTCTTCGCCCTGAGGTGCCAGTCAATGCGCAAGAGCTTTACAAAACGCTTGATGTGGCTATCCAAGCTGTATTAACGAACAAGAATGCAGATCCGAAAGCACTGCTTGAGAAAGCAGCTGCCGATTTCCAAAAGGACTATCTCGATAAAGTGCAATAAGCATCGGAAGTTTTCGGTGAACTCTAAATCCCCAAGGGCAGTCAGCCTTGGGGATTTACAATCAATAGGGCAGCGGCGGAGCCTCTGCGAATGGCAAAGGACAACAAGTGGTGTGGAAGGAGAATGGATGTCGTGGGGAAGCAGAAGGATCAAACGATAAAGGGGCTGCGTGCGAAACAAAAGCAAGTTTTCATTTTGTTATTATTGATAACGCTTACAGCGGTTTTCTTCTTGGTCGGCGCTTCACAAAAACGATCGAGCATTGCTTCCGAACCCTTAATCGTTAACGGCCATGCAGCTTCAGCAGAACAAATCGAAATGTATTTAGGGTTGAAAAAAGCGCTCGTAGCTGATTATTTCGCGCAAACCTACGGAGCTGAATATACAGATCAGTTCTGGACGACTTCCTACTCCGGCGAAATGCCTTTGCTGAGGTTAATTGAGGAAGCTAAAGCGGAGCTGACGAAAACGATAGCTTTGCAGCAGCTGGCGAAGAAGAGTGGGATTGCTGTGGATGGCAGCTACGAATCGTTTCTTAGCGGGATGGAAGCTGAGAATAGCAGGCGCAGCAAGGCTGCGGCAGACGGTGAAATCGTATATGGACCCACTTCCTTCGAAATCGAAGCTTATTACAGCTATTACATGAGCAATTTGGAAAGCGCGACACTTGAAGCAATGCAAAAAAGCGGCAAGCTCTCTGTTCCAGATGACAAAGTAAAACAGGCATACGAAATGGATAAACAGACGAAGTATTCGCTCCCGGGGCATGTAAAGCTTAAATGGGCGGTGCTGCCCTATGGAGATGGAGCCGCTTTGCGTAATAAGAACGAGGCTCTCCGCATTATGGAACAGTTGAAAAAAGCAGCCGTAGACCAAGCAGGCTTCATCGATTCTGCCAAGCAGCTTGGGATAGAGGTGATGGATGCAAGCTTAACGAGTGCAACTCGTCGTACCGCGGCTCTAGAGAGTCCAATAGCGGTTCAGCAAGCAGAGCGTATCCAGGCAGATCAATTGAGCGATATTTTCGAAGAGAACGGAGAGCTGCATCTACTGTATTGCATTTCTAAAGGAGAGCGAATTCTCCAATCCTATGAGAAAGTGAAAGACGCGATAGCAAGCGAGTTGATGTCTGAACAATTTCGCGAAATCGCTCAGCAGGAATCAAGACTAGCGACGGTTGAATGGGTTAGCGAGCGTGCAGAACGCCTTGCACGAAGCTGGTTAGGCATAACGAAATTATAGCTTTTCATTAATAAATGAATTTCTATTACTTTTTAAGAGGGAGCCATGAAAAATGTTGAAGAAGTGGATGAATGCGATGCTGATCCTCACGCTGCTCAGCATGCTGGCATTTCCAGCTGCGAGCGTATCTGCGCATGATGCAGTATCGATTGAAGATGCGTTAACGGATAACTCCAAGATGTTTGCGAGTTCGCCAAACTGGACATTTGACAATACGAATCCGCCTTTTTTTGGAGGCGATGATTCTAGGGCGGTTAGAACGTCAACGACGACGGAGTATGCTGTATATAAGCTGAATGGCATTCAGTCCTTTGCCTTGCAAGCTTATTATTTCTCCGGATCAACTGCGGTCGTTACGTTCTATGGCTCAGCGGACGGTTCTGCTTGGACAGAAATTCCTTCTCAATATTCAGATCCTGTAGGAACAGGCTCCGGCTGGTATGGAACGGAATACAGTTCCTCGGGAGCACTGCCAAGCGGAATCGATTATTTGAAAATTGAACTGAGCGGAGATATCGATACTTGGCTCATGCAGCTTGGATCGATTACGGTTTCCAATCTGTCAACGGCACCTCAGACGATTGACGATAAGCTTGATGACATGTCCAAGCTTGCTTCGTTTACGGCTAATTGGTCAATAGACAACACGAATCCGGCTTTTTTTGGCGGGGATGCTTCTAGAATTGTGAGAACGGCCGTATCGGATGAGTCAGTCGTTTATCATCTGCATGGCATTAAGCATTTTGCAGCAAGACTTCACTTCTTCGCAGGTTCAACGGGTGTTATTACGTTTTATGGCTCGCCGGATGGCGCGGTGTGGACAGAGCTTGCTGCTGTACATGATACGCCTGAATCGACCGGGGACGGGGCTTGGTCAGGGGCTACATATACGCCGGCTGATCCGCTGCCCGCAGACATTAATTATTTGAAAGTAGAATTATCTGGCGATCTGGCGAATTGGCTCATGCAGCTGGGCTCTGTAACGCTTGCGAATGTGGTGCCTGGAAATGGCGGCGGCACAGGAGGCGATGGCGATTATTTCGTAGATGCCGAGGCTGGCAGCGACAGCAATGACGGCAAATCGCAAAACACGGCATGGAAATCATTTGCCAACGTCAATAACACGACTTTTGCAGCGGGTGACCGCATTTTGCTCAAAAAAGGCAGCGTATGGAACGAGCGGCTGTATCCCAAGGGTAGCGGGACAGCGGAAGCTCCGATAACAATTACGTCTTACGGCAGTGGCAGCAAGCCAATCATTAACGGCGGCGGCATGGCCGGGGGCGCTGTATATCTTCGCAATTCTTCTAACGTTGTTATCCAAAATTTGGAGGTAACCAACTACGCCGCTGAACGCGGAACGACGTACCGAGAGGGCATTCTTGTTGAAAATGCAAACGCGGGTACGCTGACAAACATTCAGATTTTGGATAACTATGTGCATGACGTATCAAGCAGCTTCAGATATCCGACTGAATCAGGAGCAGAGGGCGGACCACATGCCTTTGGGGGCATTTCCGTATATGTAGGCGGCACCACGGCAACGGATAAGTTCGATCAAGTACTCATTCAAGGAAATACGGTGGAGCGTATTGGACGAACGGGCATTGTCGTATGGGATCAGCGCTGGAATGGGCAGGATTTTGCTTCAACTGGTGTGAAAATCCGTCAAAACTATGTGAAGCAAGCCGATAGCGACGGCATTCTTACTTTCGGCGTAGATGGTGCGTTAATTGAACATAATGTGGCAGAAGGCGGCGGCAATTACTCTGAGGTCGGTGAGTTTAACGGTTCAGCTGCGATTTGGCCAACTCGAGGCAAAAACAATGTGGTGCAGTTTAACGAATCCTTTAATACGAATAAGCCGGAAGGCGACGGTCAAGGCTTCAATCTAGATATTGATACGAACAACAGCGTTGTTCAATACAACTACAGCCACGATAATAAAGGCGGCTTTATTCTCTTTGTGGATGCGCGCTTAACACCGGGCGTGCTGGTCGGCTCTTCAAACAACGTGGTTAGATACAACATCAGCCAAAACGACCTGACTCATACGTTTAATTTTGCGGGCGGAGTTTCGCCTAATACGCAAATTTACAACAACAGCATTTATATCGGAACAGGTCAAAATACAAAAATTATGGATCATGAGTGGAATGAAGCAGGGGATTTGCAGGCGGCTTTTTCATTCAAAAACAATCTTATCTATAATCTTGGAACAGGCGATTATCATGTGCCGGGCATGAATGGCGTTTTTGATCATAACTTGTTTTACGGCAACCATCCGATCAATGAGCCTGCTGACCCGAATAAAGTTACGGCTAACCCGATGCTCGTTTATCAAGGCGGAGGCAGCAAAGGCTGGAATACGGTTGATGGTTACAAGCTAAGAGCTGGTTCTCCTGCTTTGGGTGCGGGTACGCTCATTGCCGACAATGGCGGTCTTGATTATTGGGGGAATTCGGTATCGGGCACGGAAGCTCCGAATATTGGCGCTTATAACGGAGCAGGCCTAGATCCAGCGACGCTGCCGGAGCCGCCTATCGATGATTTGAGATTGTATTTCCAAGGCTTGAAGGTCATACCGAGTATTACCGATGATGATAGCGGCAGCAAGTCGCTCCGTCTTCAGTTCGTAAACAGCTCTGAAAAAGACAGCTTAAGGGTTGGAAAGATCGCTTGGGAGGTTGGCAAAGGTTCGGATCTCGGCACAATCAGCGGCACGGATACGAATGTCCCTGTCGTCGCGCCAAACGGGCAATCGACGTATGTTATTTCTTTGCCGGGCTTGGCTGAAGGGGTTAAATATCCGCTTGATTTGAAGGTTGAAATTGCCGGATATGAGAACATTCATATGACAAGAGAGATTGATTTTAACCGTATATTGCATGAAACGGACAGCCGCCAGCCTATAACGATTGATTTGGCGAAAGGCAGCAATGTAATGACAGGTTTTCAAGGCGACGATGACCTAAGCGGTACAGCCAAGCTGCGCTGGGATGAAGGCTTTTTCTATCTCTCAGCAAGCATAAAAGACGATGTGTTTAACCATGCAGCTTTCGGCAGCTCGATTTGGCAAAACGATGGTATTCAGTTCAGCGTAGCGCCGGGTGTTCCCGGCGAGAGCCAGTCCTGGTATGAATACGGCATTTCGCAGACGCCGGACGGGCCACAAATTTATCGCTGGCTTACGATGCAAGGCAAATCAACAGGCTCAGTAACGAACGGGACGCTTAACGTAACGCGAAATGAAGAGACGAAGGTTACTTCCTATGAGCTGAAGCTTCCTTGGAGCGAGCTTTATCCGATCCAAGCCGCTGCGAATCAAGCATTAAGCTTCTCGATGCTGGTCAACGATAATGATGGTGCAGGCCGCAAAGGATATATCGAGTGGGGCTCGGGTATTGGCGGAGTGAAGGACCCGGCGCTATTCCGTACTTTCCAGCTGCTAGCTAAAGCAACGGTCACTCCACCGACACCAGGGGGAAGCACAGGCGGCAGCGGCAGCTTGAACACGATTGATAAGGGCATCATTACAGCAAAAGGAGCTAGTATCGACAAGGGGATTGCTCAAATCAATATTTCCAACGAGGAGCTTAACAAAACAGTCGAAGGCGCGAAAGACGGGCAATTGGTCATTAATGTGGTACCGTCTGGAGCAGATGCTAAGGGCGCTTCCATTCACATTTCCGCAGCAGCGCTAAAGGATGGGAACGCCAAGGCAAAAGAATTGATGGTCACCGCAAATGGCGCATCGCTTTCCATTCCAGTAGAAGCTCTCTTAGGTAGCCTTCCAGCTGGCTCGAAGCAGGTGGAGATCTCAATTATCCAGCAAGGAGATGCCTCGCTTCCGCAAAGCTTACAGCAAAAATGGAAAGGCAATACGATTTACGATTTCTTCGTTAAGGCTGATGGAGCAGCGGTTGGCAAGTTTGATTCGAAGTCGCCAATGACGGCGACAATGAAATACGAGCTGAAGCCAGAAGAGCAGGCTCATCAGGTTGTTGTATATACAATTCTAGAAGATGGCCGTGTAGAAGCGGTGAAACAAGTAAAATACGATTCCGTTACGGGGACGGTAACTTTCCAGACTAATCTTTCTAGCCGTTACGCAGCAGCCTATGCGAATGTACATTTTACAGACGTCAACGCTGCATCGCGGACGATTATTGAAGCTTTAGCAGCTCGTGAAATTGTGAAAGGTGTGGGGGAGAGCAGGTTTGAGCCTAACCGTTCCATTACCCGCGGCGAGTTTGTTCAGCTTCTCGTCAATGCCCTCGATTTGGCACCTGCTGCTGCAGGGTCTAGCAGCTTTACGGATGTCCGTAAGGAAGCATGGTATTATGCTGCGGTTTCCACAGCTCAGGCGCTGGGTATTGTAAACGGAAAAGGGGACGGCTCGTTTGGCGTATCGGATGTCATTACACGTGAGGAAATGGCTGTCATTGCTTTCCGCGCAATAGAGGCGGTTGTGAAGCTGCCAAAAGCAGCTGGCGAATCGGATATTTTTAAGGACCAGAGCCAAATAAGCGGTTACGCTTTGGAGGGAATTATGGCTTTGCAGCAGGCGGGATTCATCAAAGGGTACAAGGATGGATTATACAAACCAAAAGGCTTGTCTACCCGCGCGGAAGCAGCAGCAGTTATTTTCCGGTTGATGGGGTTATAGGTTTGTTGAAAGGACTGCACTCTTGTTGAAAAACAGGAGGGTGGTCCTTTTTTTCTATTGTAAAATCGGCTGGTTGCTGGAAATTTGCAAGGAGATCAAGGGTTTTATAGGAAATTAAGCAAAAAAGGAAGCCTACTTAACCATTTCGCAGGGTTGTCGGATATTATCCTACGATATAAAGCGCTATCATAAGATGAAAATGGCAGGCCAAATCAACATTAGCCAACTACTCGGAGGTCGTTTCCATGAACTATTTGTCTTATGTTAATCCGCTGCAAGGAACGGATTCTGTGTATACGTTCTCGAATGGAAATACGCTCCCGCTCGTTTCAAGACCTTGGGGTACTGCTTCATGGAGTCCGCAATCCCATGAGGACGGAGCGGGGTGGTTTTACCATCCCTCCCACCGCAGATTTCAAGGCCTGCGGCTAACGCATCAGCCTAGCCCGTGGATAAGGGATTATGGGCATCTTGTTGTCATGCCGCAGAGCGGGCCTATTTATTTAGATGCGGATTCCCGTGCTTCCTCCTACAGACCAGAGGAAATGGTCGTGCAGCCGCATTATTTTCGAATTCGGCTTCCTCGTTATGAAGCATCGCTGGAGCTGGTTCCGGGAATGAGGAGTGCGCGCCTTAAATTTACTTTCGACAGGAGAGAGGACTGCAGAGTTATCGTGTCTCCTTTTGAAGGGGAATCCTCGATTTTAATTGATAGCGTCAATCGACGCGTGACGGGCTTTACTCGTGCTCATCACGGGGAAGTACATGAGAATTTTGCGATGTACTTTGTTATGGACTTTGATTGTGATTTGCAGGAAGAGCAAAGCGGTACATTTAATGGGGATTTTGCTGTGCGCGAGCAGCTGGCAGGAGCGGGAGAACGAGTAGGCGCATTCGCTGGACTTGATGTCCCTGCGTCTGGGATCGTTAATGTTCGCTTTGGCACTTCTTTCATCAGCCATGAGCAGGCGCTTTGGAATATGCAGCAGGAGCTGGGGGATTTAAGCTTTGCGCAATTGCAGGAACAAGCTGCACAGGATTGGGAGCAACGACTGAGCACAATAAAGGTGGAAAGTGAAGATAAGGATGAGATGAGCACCTTCTATACATGCTTATATCRCACTTGTCTATTTCCTCGTACATGGCATGAATACAGCCCTGCTGGGGAACAAGTGCATTTTAGTGCTTATGACGGTAACGTTCATAAAGGCCCTATGTATATGGATATTGGTTTTTGGGATATCTATCGTACGAGCCTTCCGCTGTACAGCCTTTTATTTCCCTCCCTGCTGGGTGAAATGACAGAAGCATGGGTTCATATTTATAAGGAAAGCGGCTGGATGCCCAAATGGATTTCGCCTGCGGAACGAAGTGCCATGCCGGGTACATTGATCGATGCTGCGATAGCGGATGCTTATGTGAAAGGCATTCAAGGGTTTGATGTGCAAGCGGCTTACGAGGGACTGCGCAAGCATGCCACACTCGCTTCCAGTGATGGGAAGCATGGACGAAAAGGATTGGCAGCTTATATCGAATATGGCTATCTGCCGGATAATCTTTTCCACGAAAGCGTGAGCAACGCCTTGGATTATTATTACGGTGACTTCTGCATTGCTCAGATGGCAAAAGGCCTCGGCAAAGAAGAGGATTATCGTTTCTTTATGGAGAGAGCGGCGAACTATAACAAGCTGTTTGATGCTGGCGAGGGTTTCATGAAAGGCCGCAATGAGCAAGGGCAGTGGCAGGAGCACTTCGATCCTTTGCAATGGGGCAACCCGTTTTGCGAAGGCGGGGCTTGGCAGTGCAGCTGGTCTGTACCGCATGATATAGCTGGGTTAGCAAAGCTGATGGGCGGAAATGATGCTTTTGCGAAAAAGCTCGATGAACTGATGACGATGCCTCCTCTGTTCAAAACGGGCACGTACGGCACGGAAATTCATGAAATGTCGGAAATGGCTGCTATAGATTTCAGCCAGTTTGCCATTAGCAATCAGCCTAGCTTCCATATTCCCTATATTTATACCGTAATCGGCAAGCCGTCTCGAACGCAATATTGGGTAAGAAAAGCGATGAAGGAGCTATTCAGCAGCAGGCCTGATGGACTGCCTGGCGATGAGGATAATGGGAGCTTGAGCTCGTGGTATATATGGAGTGCGCTTGGGATGTATCCATTCTGTCCCGGAACTCCGGAATATGTCATGGGCAGCCCCTTGTTCCGCAAAGTGACCATACAATTGGAGAACGGCAAGGAGCTTGTCATTGAAGCGGAGAACAACGGCGCTGAAAATGTATATTGGGATAAACTGAGTGTAAACGGCGAACCGTGGCATAAGCTGTCGATCAGTCATGATCAGCTAGCGGCTGGAGCGGAGCTTCAATTCCATATGGTGGACGCGCCTTCTGGGTCAGTAACACTAAGTAATGCTTTGCCATACTCAATGAAAAATGAGGCTGCTTATGAGCCCAAATAATTTGATTTTTGCTCCTGTCCGTTATGTCCCTATTAGCCCGTTTACTAGTCTTGATGGTACCTCGTCGTTCGCAGATATAAAGGTGAACCCGAAGCTTTTAGCAGCTCTTACGGAAAGCGAAGCAACGATTAAAGCGGCTCGTTATACGGATAAAAATGTTGAGTTTTTGGAAGTAGAGCAGGTGGATTTCTATCGTGGGCTTGTTCGAATACAATCGGCGACAGCTGGCATTTATACCATTGTCACAGAGAAGCTGTATAATGATTTTCCGATTGTGACGAATTGGAATGCCGCATTAAATGGCGGCAGAGGCGGTCCACAGGCAGGCGGCACCGATGGAATCGGTGTTCTTCGACTGCATGAGGAAACGGGCGAACGTGAAGTCGAACTGCCGCTGCAGGACAATGATATCGCCAGTCCTTATTATTACCGGACGGATGCTTATGCTTTGTTCGCAGGGGAAAAGGGCGGCGAGCATCAAAGGACACCAGCCTATGAACGCTATATTGGCGAGACGTATAGCATGGTTCGCGTGACGGATGAAGTAGCTTTGAAGCTATCGGATGAAGTGATGAAACTTACGGGTTATTCTGTCATTTTCCGCAATCCGGGGACGGCACTTGATGAGCTAGAGGGATTGCCTGCTTTTCAGCTTGTGCATGGACGTATTGCGGGTCAAGGTGAGCATCGCAGTATGGTTAGCTACATCCTTCCTCCAGAGTGGTCTCGTACACCTGAAGTACGGTATCCTGCTTTATTCAGCGGGTTTTATGATCAGAATGAAAATGTTTTTGCAAATGTTGGGCCAGCTCTTCTAAACGTGCTTGGCCAGACGTTACTGGACACAGGGAAAGGTGCAGTCGGCATCATATGGAACGGCGGAGGTTCGTTCGGTACGAGAACGACGCATGGTTCCGTGTATGAGAACTTGGACGATCTGTTCCTGACCGCTATCGAGCAGTTCGCCGTGGATGGGAATGCTGTTGTGACGGTTGGCGGCTCACGCGGAGGCATAACAAGCTTAATTGCGGCGGGTAATCCGAATAGCAGTGTGTACTCCGTTCGTTATGCCATCTGCTATAATGTGCCGCTCGCTTTTGGAGAACCTTTTAAGGAAATGCTTAATCCTACCTGTCCGGTATGCTGGCGCGCGGTTTGCGAGGATACGGGTTATAAATACGCGTGGCAGCCTGGCTGGCAGGAAGCGAACGGTCACAGCGCAGTTGATCTATTCTTCACAACGCTGCTTGGTAGTGATGATATGGGGCTTATTGCGAGCGAGCGAAGCCCAGCGTCGAATCAAATCATACATGCCTTGAAGTCCAAAGGGACTAAGGTTTGGCTGACACATGGAACGCATGACGCGTATACCTCAAGCTGGCTGTCCTTTGAGTGGGCTGATCGCGCCCGCAGGCATGGCGTGGACGTTAGGCATGAAATCGGCTACCGTTACGGACATAACAATTGTACAGATCCATTCCAAAGCGCAAAAACCTGCTTAACAGCTCTTCTGAATCAAGTGGATTTGCCAATAGAGGGGACATGGCATTATCGCAGAGCTAGCGAAGTGCAGGAAGAGTGGGAGCGATCTGAGCTATTCGAGCCGATACATCAGCCTGTATTTGTGGAAGCGCCCAAAATTGCTGTTGTGGGACTGCCTATTCTTCTTATCGTCTATGGCGAGCCGGGCATGGAATACGAATTAATTTTGTATCCTTCGAGCGAGGTGGAACGGGCGGAGCCTGTTGTTCTCATGGCAGGTACGATGAGCCAGTTGGAAGGCTATCGCACGACATTTTCCTTTGAGAAAACCGTTCAGATCGTGTCAGAGCAGATTAAGCCGGGGTTGTATGAATACCGTTTGCTTTTTAGAAGAAATGGTTCGGAGAAGTGGGAGAACACGGCTGTGCATTGCCCGCATCCCGGCTTTGAAGGACAGTCGACGCTTACGGTAACAAAGGACATACCAAACTTCGCAAGCAATGAGTGGCTTGAACAGACGACAAAACATGCAATCGGGTGGGGACTGAGCGAGGCTTAATGATAAGGGGATGCTCCTTAAGTAGACTTTTCTACTTGAGGAGCATCCCTTTTTTAAAATATAAGAATTTATAAGTTTTTTAGCTAATATAGGGTTTATATTTCTCCGTCAAAGC
>NZ_JBFTSN010000211.1:0-10957 GCF_056400045.1 Paenibacillus sp. 01L418 | reverse complement strand
ACATAGCGTACTGGAACTAAAGTGCGTCCCTGAACCACTTTTCCCTCTATTACGAATGGCTGATTTGCTGCTTCTGCATGAATGTGATTAACTGAAAATATACTGGCAGACAACATTAGCGCTAATAATGCAATAGTAGTTTTTTTTATCTGAAAGCCCTCCATATCATGTATATCGTAATAGACGTCTCTACAAAGGATTAGTTGCTTAGATCACCTAAGCAATTTAATCCTTTTTTCATTTTTATTTTGGCAGGATGGGTGTAAACTGAAAGGAAAGATTGCTATACAGATATGAAAGTGTGGATAGGAGGCTGGACAGCTTTATGCAGGTGAAAATCGAAAAGGATCGGTTCGTTCGCAATGAGCGCGAAGCGGAAATCGCGGCGACAGCGGATCAGCTGGCGAGCAAGTTTGCAGGAAGATCAGCTAAGCATGATAGGGAAGGCTCTTTTCCACATGACAACTTTGCCGATATGCGGGAGTGCGGTTATTTGAAGCTTACTGTGCCGAAGCAATATGGCGGGGATGAAGCGTCATTGTATGAATTTGTACTAGCGCAGGATCATTTGGCCCGCGGTGACGGTTCAACGGCGCTCGCCGCGGGCTGGCATCTGGGGCAGGTAATGCAAATGCGGATAAGCCGTCCATGGCCCGAAGCTTTATACGCCAGCTTTTGCAAGGAGGTTGTAAGCAAAGGCGCCACAATAAATCATTATGCAAGCGAGCGAGCAACTGGAAGCCCAAGCAGAGGCGGCAAGCCGGAAACTACAGCGATAAGAACGGCTGGAGGTTTCCTTGTTAACGGGCGCAAGACCTATAGCACGCTTAGTCCTGATGTGTCTTATTTCACCATATCTGCATGGATGGAAGAAGAAAATCGTGCAAGCGAGTTTTTAATTCCAATGGGTGCAGGCATAAGTATTGAGGAAACATGGGATACACTCGGCATGCGGGCAACAGGGAGCCATGACCTCCTGTTGAATCAAGTATTCGTGCCAGACAGCGGTACGCTTGAAGGCGCAGAAATTAATCGTAAAGGCGGGACGGCCTTCGATGGCGGAACGCTGCTTCATATTCCTGCCTGTTATATCGGCATTGCACATGCGGCACGTGATTTTGCAATTCACTTTGCCCAAAACTATCGGCCTAACAGTTTGCCAGGCCCGATATCCGAACTGCCAACGATCCAGCGGCAAATTGGCGAAATGGAAGCGGAGCTAATAACGGCTCGCACCTTACTCTACAGCATCGCCGATCGCTGGGACCGGGAACCGGAGGGACGGAGCGGATTAAAGCCAGAGCTGGGCCTCGCTAAATATGTGGCGACCAATTCAGCCGTTCGTATCGTTGATCTTGCCATGAGAATAGTGGGGGGAAGCAGCTTGTCTCGCACGCTTCCGCTGGAGCGGATGTACCGCGATGTTCGCGCAGGCTTGCATAATCCGCCGATGGATGACATTACTTTAAACGGATTAGCTCAGCGGGCATTAGCAGAGATGCAGTCTGCGGAATAAATAATAAATCATGAAGAAGAGGCAGTCTCAAAAGTAGAAAATCTACTTTTGAGACTGCCTCTTCCTGTTTTTTTCTAAGTTAATCTTGCATATCAATCGGCTGGAGCGGGGTGGTTGGGAGCAAAATGCGGAAGGTTGTTCCTGCTCCGGGCAAGCTGTCTACTGCAATTGTACCTCTATGAGCATCTACAATCGATTTCGTAATGGCAAGCCCGAGACCTGCGCCGCCCTTCTTTCGCGTTCTGGATGATTCGTTTCGATAAAAGCGTTCAAACAAATGAGGCAGATGCACGGCCTCAATCCCTGTTCCATTGTCGGCAACGAGTATTTCAGCTTGAGTATTGTATGTGGCAAGCGTGATGCTGATCACGCCAGTCTCCGAATCGGTATGCTGCACCGCGTTGAAAAATAAATTGAGCACCACCTGTTTCAGCTTATCCGCATGGAACTGACCGCTCACATGAGGAGTGAGAAGCAGCGCTACTGTGCGATTGCCAGCAATCAATTGTAATTGCGGCTCCATCTCGAGCAGAAGCGCATCCAGCTTTGTTTCGGCCAGCTGCAGCTGCGGGTCTTGATCAAGCTTCGCCAGCACGAGTAAATCCTCGACCAGCTTGTTGATACGATTGGATTCAAGAAACATGCTGTTAAGCGCGCGCGCGAGTTGATCCGGATTCGAGGCCGCTCCGCGCAGCAGCACTTCTAGAAATCCGTGAATAGAAGTAAGCGGCGTCCGCAGCTCATGGGAGGCGTCCCCTACGAAACGCCGCATTTTTTCAGTTGTTTTCCGTTCCGCCTCGAAGGAATGATCGAGTCGCTCAAGCATCCCGTTAAATGCATCGGATAAACGATCGATTTCCTCTTGTCCTTGGCTGGCGGGAATTCGTTTCGTTAAGCTGCCTGCATCGGTTTGCTGTGCTGCCACAACGACGCGAGATAAAGGACGAAGCGTACGCCGAAGCAGCGGCAAATAAAGCGCGAGCCCTGCTGCAAGTGCAAGTACAGATAAGCCAGCGAATATGGCAAGCTGTGTCATGAGCAGCTGCTTGAGTGAATCGGTTTCGGTGCTCACTTGAATGAGGCCTTCGGCTCTGCCTGGCGGTCCAGCCATACGGAAGACGACTAGCTGCTCGATGCCTTCGGCATTGTTCAAGATTTTATAACCAATTTGCTTATGCGCTTTAAGCTGATTTCTAATTTGCTCATATTCATCCGTTGATAGAAGCGGGGCGTTAAGGTTATTATCCTTCGATACGTCAGCCGTGACACCGTTTGGATCAATAAGGACGATAGACAAGCCCGGTTGATAGAACATAGGCGAGTCGCGTCGATCACGCTGGGGCCGTTCAGCCGGATTAGCGGGATCACCCTGATTGCTCGTTTCAGGGCGGTTATTCGTATCTTTCCCATCCATAAACCAATCCATGGGCATCGACATGATTTGTGCATTTAAGGAATCGGCTTTATTTTGAAAAATAAAGTCCTTCATAATGAAGTATTGAAGCACGCCAATTAACAGAAACAAAGCCGCTAGTATAAGCAGCGACCGATATAATAACTGATATTTTAGTGAACGTGGAGCAAAGAAACGAGTGACGTCTGACGTTTTAATACGCGTCATGGCAGATCCATCCGATAGCCGGCCCCGCGGAGTGTTCGAATGAGGCGATGCTCCTTGTCGTCCAATTTGTCGCGAAGCGAGCGGATATACACCTCGACAATATTTTCTTCTCCACCGAATTGATATCCCCATACCTTATCCAAAATGAGCGATTTACTAAGCACGACACCATGATTTAGAATGATAAACCTTAGCAGCTCATATTCGGTAGGAGACAGCTCTAGAACCTGTTCCATATAAATGAGTTCTTTGCGGCGGTCATCGAGCCGGAACGGTCCATACACAGCTTCACCAAGCAAATTAGGAAACTGATTCCGCAGTCTTGCACCTATGCGGGCAAGCAGCTCGCTGAAGCTGAAGGGCTTCACCAAATAGTCGTCAGCTCCAAGGGTTAAGCCTTTGACACGATCCTCAATCTCATCTTTTGCTGTCAGCATAATAATAGCGATATTATCGCCTGTAGCCCTTAATGCCTCGCATACTTCAAATCCGTTCAGCCCGGGCATCATCACATCGAGGATGACGACATGGGGCTGAAAGGTACTCGCTTCCTGCAAAGCGGATTCCCCGTCATAGGCGAATCGAATATCAAATCCTTCATTGATGAGCCCGAGCTCCAGAAATTGCACGATATTTGGTTCATCATCTACAAGCAATATTTTAATCCCTTTGAAGGACACCATTTCAAATTCCCCTTTCGCAGCTTACCCCTCTATTATCTGTCTTTTTAGAAAAAGATGCATCTGTTTACTCGTTCTTTCAGCAAACTTTCAGCCACATATGAAACCGATTGATGGGTTTAGTTTACAGGTTCTATTTTGCAAAAAATGAGGTAACCTTTATATTTATAAAGCATCTTATTCCTAGTGCGTTACTTAAACTGACGTAAACTTGTTTTTTTGTATTGACTAGAGAGGAAACGTTTGTTAATTTATTGATTAATAGAAACTAATTATTGAATAATGATAATAAGGAGAATCGGACATGGATCGAATTGTAGCTGCCAGAGGCGTTGAACTGCGTTGCAAAGGCTGGAGGCAGGAGGCGCTGCTGCGAATGCTTGAGAATGTTCTTGAAAATGGCGAAAACCAACAAGAGCTTACTGTCTATGCTGCCCTCGCGAAAGCAGCGCGTAATTGGGACTCCTATCATGCAATTGTCAGCACGCTCAAATCATTAGAGGAAGATGAGACGCTGGTCATTCAATCAGGCAAGCCTATCGGCATTATGAGAACGCATAAGTACGCTCCAATTGTTGTGATGGCGAATTGCAACATTGTTGGCAAATGGGCAACGAGCGACAATTTCTATAAATATCAAGAACAGGGATTAATCGTTTGGGGCGGTTTGACCGCGGCAGCTTGGCAATATATCGGTTCACAAGGAGTCATCCAAGGAACCTATGAGATTTTTCAATCGATAGCTAGAATGCATTATGACGGCAATCTGGCTGGGAAGTTTATTTTGACAGCGGGTCTCGGAGGGATGGGCGGCGCACAGCCGCTTGCAGGAACGATGGCGGGTGCCGTTATTTTATGCGTAGAAGTGTCCGAGGCTAGAATCGACAAACGTATCGAGGTCGGTTATTTGCAGAAAAAAACAGCAAGCTTGGATGAGGCTTTGGAATGGATTCAAGCAGCTTGTGCGAATAAGGAGAGCTTGTCAGTCGGTCTTCTTGGCAACGCAGCCGATATTTATCCTGAGCTGATTCGCAGAGGCATTCAGCCTGACGTTGTAACCGATCAGACGTCGGCGCATGATCTCATGTACGGTTATATCCCTTCAGGCTACAGTTTAGATAAGGTTGCTGAGCTGCGCAGAACAAAACCGGCTCAGCTTCAAGCGGATGCAAGAGCTTCTATCGCATTAGAAGTTGAGGCGATGCTGGAGTTTCAGCGCAGAGGTGCAGTCGTTTTTGACAATGGCAACAATATTCGTTCGCAGGCTGTACAAAATGGAGTTACAAATGCTTTTGATATTCCTGTGTTTACCGAAGCGTTTCTAAGACCGTTGTTTTCTCGTGCGATTGGGCCGTTCCGCTGGGTCGCTTTGAGCGGTGAGGTTAGTGATATTCGCAAGATAGATCAATATATTTTGGAGCATTTCAGCGATAACGAGGTTGTAGTGAACTGGATTCGCTTAGCGAATCAGTATGTTCCGGTCGAGGGCTTGCCTGCGCGCATTGGCTGGTTCGGTCATGGCGATCGGACGAAGCTGGCACTAGCGGTTAACGCCATGGTTCAAGCTGGCGAGCTGAGCGGTCCCATTGCCTTCTCGCGTGATCACCTTGATGCGGGAGCGATGGCTCACCCGAATATTA
Source organism: Paenibacillus sp. 01L418 (assembly GCF_056400045.1). Taxonomy (NCBI): domain Bacteria; kingdom Bacillati; phylum Bacillota; class Bacilli; order Caryophanales; family Paenibacillaceae; genus Paenibacillus; species Paenibacillus sp. 01L418. The sequence continues at coordinate 5,500 of NZ_JBFTSN010000211.1, read as the reverse complement.
TGACGGAGAACATGAAGGATGGCAGCGATGCAATATCGGATTGGCCGCTGCTTAATGCGATGATTAACTGTTCATCGATGGCTGATCTTGTAGCGATACATTCCGGAGGCGGCGGATACAGCGGATATATGACAAGCGCAGGTGTCACGCTCGTTGCAGATGGCACATCCGATGCAGAGCTTCGATTAAAAACGACGCTAGACAATGACACAGGCCTTGGCGTACTGCGATACGCTGACGCTGGTTATGAGGAAGCGCTGGATGAAGTAAGCAAAAAGGGAATACGACGAATTGATACGAATCGGAAGGAGAATGCATGATGCGTGAATTAACGATAGAGGATGTAAAAGCAGCGGTAAGAGGAGGGGCAGTATTCGCATCCGGAGGCGGAGGCTGGGTTGATCATGGCCTTGAGATTGGCGGAGCAGCAGTAGGCATTGCTAGACCAAAGCTGGTTTCGGTTGATGAGCTGCCTGACGATGCCATTATTGTGACAGCGACGGCGATTGGCGCACCAGCAGGAAATGACTGGGAAATGTGGGGCATTGATTATATTAAGGCTGTTCAACTGCTGATGGACAACTATGACGGCAAGGTTGTGGGGGTTATGACACCGCAAAACGGCATGTCAAGCACCATAAATGGCTGGCTTCCAGCTGCAGCGCTCGGATTGGTTGTCGTTGATGCGACTGGTGATATTCGTGCGCATCCAACAGGCAAGATGGGTTCGATGGGCCTTGCTTCCCGCACCGATTATGAAACGATTCAGGTCGTTGTTGGCGGACGCAGAGATACGGGTTCTTATTTGGAGCTCGTTGTAAAAGGCACGCCAGCTAAGACATCGAACATTTTGCGGACAGCTGCAGATATGTCGGGAGGATTTATCGCTTCTGCTCGCCATCCGATTCCAGCATCTTATGTGAAGGAGCATGCAGCGATTGGAGGCATTTCGTTAGCGCTTGATCTAGGTTATGCGATGATCGAGGCTGAGCCGAACGGCGCGGAAGCGATTATGGAAACGGTTTGCAGCAAAACAAATGGACAGATCATCGGTCGCGGTGTCGTATTGAAAAAGGACGTCCATTATTCAGGCGCTTTCGATATTGGCACCATTACTATGACGGATGGATCAGGCGGTCAACTGACGATGCATGTCATGAATGAATATATGGCTGTGGATGATGCTGACGGCAAGCGACTTACAACTTATCCGGATGTCATTACGACCTTTGAAGCAGCAACAGGTTTGCCGATCAGTGTAGGCGGCGTGAAGGAAGGCATGGAGATCGCATTGTTTGCAATCGACAAGCAATATGTGCCTTTAAGCTCCAGCGTGAAAGATCCTACCGTATATCCAGAAGTGGAAAAAGCGCTTGGCATACCGCTTGCTGAGTATGGCTTGAAGGGTATCGTCTAGCACGATCATTCTAATTTATCGATATCTACTAAGAAGGTGCCTGTTATGAATGAAGTTATAGATGGTATCGGTCTGGAGGATACACAGTCGTCCGAACGGGTGGTTACGCTTGATGGCAATGCGCTCACGATTCGCGAGCTTGAGCAAATTGCATTGGAAGGTTATCGCGTGGAGTGCTCGCAGCATGCATTAAAGCGAGTAGAGGAGGCTCATGTTCTCATTCATGAGCTTGCCGCCGAAGGCATTCCGATCTATGGGCTAAACCGCGGCGTAGGTCTTAATAAAGATCGAACCATTACAACGGAGATGTATGAACAGTTTAACCGCAATCTTATTTATTCCCATTCGGCGGCTATTGCGCCTGCTGCTTCTGAGCAGCAGGTGCGGGCCGTGCTCGTTGCCAGGCTGAATTCATTGCTTATTGGTTGTACAGGTGTGCAGCCTGCGGTCGTACTCATGTATCAGGATTTGCTTAACGCAGCTATCCATCCGATCATTCCGCTTCGAGGATCTGTTGGCGCAGGCGACATCTCGGTTTTGTCTCATATCGGCTTAACGATGATGGGAGAAGGAAATGTGAATTACAAAGGCCAGATGATGAGCGCGGAAACGGCTTTTCAAGCTGCGGGGATTACTCCTGTGAAGCTGGGGCCAAAGGATGCACTGGCAATTGTAAGCTCCAATGCGCTGTCCGCGGGCACTGGTGCACTGGCAGCAGCAGCGGCTTTAAAGCTGCTCGGTACGGCAGATGCTATTTTTGCATTGTCGCTTGAAGCGCTTCGGGGATGCATGAATCCGCTTGATCCGGCGTTATTTGAGGTTAGGCCATTCGAGGGAGCTGCAGCAAGCGCGGCAAATGTGAGAAGTTATTTGCAAGGCGGAACGCTGYAGCAGTCAAGTGAAAACGATAAAATTCAAGATCCGCTCAGCTTTCGCAGTGCTTGCCATGTACATGGCGCAGCTCGTGATGCGCTTGCTTATGCGACAAGGCTGCTGCTCATTCAATTAAACKGATCTGATGATAATCCTTGTGTATTAATAGATGAAAGAAGAGTAGTGCCCTCCTCAAACTTTGACGTAACCTCATGGACCGTGGCGTTTGAGATGGTAGCGATAGCGCTAAGTCATGTATCCAAAATAAGCTGCTACAGATCACTTAAGCTCGGAACGCCATCCTTTACGGGTCTGGAGAGGTTTCTAGCCCCAAATCCTGAGTCTATCGCATTCGGAACGCTTCAAAAAACATACACCTCCCTTGATGCGGAAATCCGCTTGCTCTCTAATCCGGTATCTGCTGATTATTTATCGCTGGCAGGCGACATGGAGGATCATGCAAACAATACACCGCTCGTCATTCGTAAGCTCGAAGATATCATAGATCGCTTAACCTACATTATAGGGATGGAAGCGCTGCATGCAGCCCAAGCCATTGATTTACGCGGTATACAATCTGAATTAGGCAGAGGCTCGGCCGCTGTTTATTCGCAAATTCGCAGTGCAGTGCCTATGTTGACGGAAGATCGTCCGCTAACCCCAGATATTTCTGCTATGTATGAGCTTATTCGCAGCGGCATTCAATTGGAAGGAGGAGCAAATGGTGAATAACAGCTATGATCTCGTCATTTATGGAAATCTCGTACTTCCAGGGGGCGTCGCATACCATTCCGCAGTTGGAATCAAGGACGGTAAAATTGTTCGTATTGGTGATAGAGACGACACGGACATGGCTGCCGCAACAGAAAAGATTAATGCCGAAGGCAGCTATGTGCTGCCTGGTGCAGTCGACGCTCATGTCCATTGTTACAGCTCGCTTGACGAAGGGTTTTACACAGCGAGTGCAGCTGCAGCTGCCGGAGGCGTAACGACGATTATTGAAATGCCTTATGATGCGACGGGGATGATCTGTACGCTTCCTGCTTTTGAGGAAAAAAAACAACAGCTAGAACAGCAATCCATAGTTGATATGGCGATGCTTGTTACGATTCATAAGCAAGACGGTTATGACCATATCCGCCAGCTTGCCGAGGCCGGTGCATGCGGCTTTAAAGTATCGATGTTTAATACGGATTCCTTCCGCTTTCCGCGAATAGATGACGGACAATTGCTTGATTCGTTTGCGGTTATTGCTGAAACAGGTTGTCCGGTTGGCGTGCATGCGGAAAACGATGAGATCGTCCGCAGATATATTGATAAATATCGCTCCCAAGGCGCAGATCCACGTTCGCATGGCTGGAGCAGGCCGAAAGTAAGTGAATCAGCAGCAGCGCTGACCGCTATGGAGCTTGCTTATGAGACAGGAGTCAAACTGCATTTATATCATTGTACGTATCCGCGTATTTTTCAGCTGGTGGACTATTTCCGTTCAATCGGAGCGAGAGTCACTGCGGAAACCTGTACCCACTATTTGACGCTAAGTGAAGAAGATATGCCGCGTTTGCAGGCGAAAGGTAAAATCAATCCACCGCTTCGCACGAAGAAAGATAAAGAGGATTTATGGGACTTATTGAAAACCGGATCGATCGATATGATTACTTCCGATCATGCTCCGTGGCTAATTGGGCGTAAATCAGACGCGGATATTTTTAATAATGCTTCAGGTGCTCCCGGAGTAGAGCATTTGCTTCCGATTATTTACAGCGAGGGAATGGCGAAAGGAAAATTAGCGCTTACCGACATGGTCAGGCTGATCAGTCAAAGGCCTGCTGACGTATTTGGGCTTGGTCATCGCAAAGGCAGATTAACTGAAGGTTACGATGCCGATATCGCGATTATCGATCCTGCTGCAGCTTGGACGCTAGATGAGCGTGAGCTTCAATCGAGTGCTGGCTGGAGTGCTTATAACGGCATGAGTATGCAAGGAAAAGTGACGCACACGCTCGTAAGGGGAACGCTTGTGTATGAAGCGGGAGCGGTTACCGGCAAGGCGGGTCATGGCGAATTTATTAGAGCAGAGCATCTTGCTTAATCATTTTGCGAGAGAGGAATGAATGGGATGGGTAGCAAAATGGATAGACTGGTGCCAAGTGTATCTCGAATGATGTCTGATATTGAACATCTATCAATGTTTGTTGATCCAACTAAACCCGGCTGGACGCGTCGTCCATTTACGAAGCAATATGCTGACGGCAGGCGCTGGMTGACCGAGAAAATGGAGGAAGCGGGCCTGTCTGTTTCGCTGGATGCAGTTTCAAATTTGATAGGCAGCTTGCCTGGCAGCGATCCGAATTTAGCGCCTATCATGATTGGCTCGCATACAGATACCGTTACTGGCGGCGGGCGGTTCGATGGAATCATAGGAGTGCTAGCCGGCATAGAAATTGCCCGTTTGCTTCAACAAACAGGAACGAAGCTTCGGCATCCGCTGCAAATTGTCGATTTCACGGCAGAGGAGCCGAGTGAGTTTGGCATCTCCACGATTGGGAGCAGAGGGATGGTTGGCAATTTGCCTGAAGCGATGCTGGAGCTTCGCGATGATACTGGGCTGAAGCTTAGCGATGCGATTAATCAACAAGGGGGAAATGTCGAACGGCTGATGAGTGAGGCAAGGCAGCTGGGTGATGTAGCGCTCTATCTTGAGCTTCATATCGAGCAAGGTCCGGTGCTGGAGCAATCAGGCCATCAACTTGGGGCGGTGCTCGGTATCGTAGGTATTCATCGCTATCGTGTCACGCTCAAAGGTGCGCCAAATCATGCAGGGACGACGCCGATGACGCTTCGGAACGATGCGCTGGCAGGCTTTTGCGAGATTGGTTTAGCATTTGAACGTCACTGCAACGATCATGCGAGCGTAGCCGTAGGCACGATCGGCAAAGTGACGAATGAGCCGAATGCATCCAATGTCGTGCCCGGCCTCGTTCRGTTTGAGCTTGAAATCCGCTCACTTGATCGTACGGTGGCTGACGCGGTGTACGCCGCTTTTGCAGCGGAGACGATCCAGATTGCTGCAAGGCGAGGCCTTCGTTTGTCGCTTGAGCTGCTGTCGAAGTCAGATTCCGTCATTGTCAAAAAGTCTGTGCTGGGTGGAGTGCTTGCAGCCTGTGCTTCTGTTGCTCCAGCTATTCACCTCGCAAGCGGGGCGGGGCA
>NZ_JBFTSN010000210.1:0-10991 GCF_056400045.1 Paenibacillus sp. 01L418 | reverse complement strand
GCTGTGGTGTAGTGGCCCAACATGCCTGCCTGTCACGCAGGAGACCGCGGGTTCGAATCCCGTCAGCTCCGCCACTTAAAAACAACATCAGGCTCGGTAGCTCAGTCGGTAGAGCAGAGGACTGAAAATCCTCGTGTCGGCGGTTCGATTCCGTCCCGAGCCACCATTGATGCAGTACAAGCAACACAAGTGAATATGCCGTTGTAGCTCAACTGGTAGAGCAACTGACTTGTAATCAGTAGGTTGGGGGTTCAAGTCCTCTCGACGGCACCACATGGAGGATTAGTGAAGTGGCTAAACACGGCAGACTGTAAATCTGCTCTCTCTGAGTTCGGTGGTTCGAATCCATCATCCTCCACCATTTTTTACCTTAGGGGCATAGTTTAAAGGTAGAACAAAGGTCTCCAAAACCTTTGGTGTGGGTTCAATTCCTGCTGCCCCTGCCAAAAAAACATTTGAATATGGCGGTCGTGGCGAAGTGGTTAACGCATCGGTTTGTGGATCCGACACTCGGGGGTTCAATTCCCCTCGATCGCCCCATTAATTCAAAAATTAGCATCACGTATTTTGTTGGGGATTAGCCAAGCGGTAAGGCAACGGACTTTGACTCCGTCATTCTCAGGTTCGATCCCTGAATCCCCAGCCATTTATATGCGGAAGTGGCTCAGCGGTAGAGCATCGCCTTGCCAAGGCGAGGGTCGCGGGTTCGATTCCCGTCTTCCGCTCCATTTATTTGGCGCCATAGCCAAGTGGTAAGGCAGAGCTCTGCAAAAGCTCTACCCCCAGTTCGAGTCTGGGTGGCGCCTCCACAGATTTCTCTTTGCAACAAATATGTGCCCTTAGCTCAGCTGGATAGAGCGTTTGACTACGAATCAAAAGGCCAGGAGTTCGAATCTCTTAGGGCACGCCATCTTTACTGAAATGCCGATGTGGCGGAATGGCAGACGCGCGCGACTCAAAATCGTGAGGGAAACCGTGGAGGTTCGAGTCCTCTCATCGGCACCAACTTTTCTAACACAAACTCTTAAGATCATTATGATCTTAAGAGTTTTTTTGTGTTTTAGTTTTATAATAGGTAAAATCGACCTGAAAATTTCCCCTTTACATCTGTTTAGACCTAGTGTACTATTTAACTAGAACACTAAGACGATGGAGGTAAGGAAATGATGAAATCATCTTCTGAAATAAAGGGAACAATCCCCGTACTTTCTTTAAAAAATGTAACCAAACGTATTGGAGGCAAAGCAATCGTAGATCGAATGTCATTTGATATTCACAAGGGAGAAATCGTAGGGTTGCTTGGGCCAAATGGTGCAGGCAAAACAACGACAATCCGAATGATTGTTGGTTTGATTCAAATGTCCGAGGGTGATGTGCTTATTCAAGGAAAAAGCATACGTAATGATTTTACAGGAGCCATTAGGCATATCGGAGCTATTATAGAAAATCCCGAGTTTTATCCATATATGACAGGGTATGATAATCTAAAGCAATATCAGAGAATGTCATCAGGCATTACGGAAGAACGGATAAAAGCAGTTACGGAGCTGGTAGGTTTAGAGGCAGCAATGAACAAGAAAGTAAAAGCATACTCTCTTGGAATGAGGCAGCGTCTAGGCATTGCACAAGCACTATTAGACAATCCATCGTTGTTAATACTGGATGAACCAACTAATGGCTTAGATCCAGCAGGCATTCGTGAAATGAGACAATATTTGCAAAGAATAGCAGTCCAAGAAGGGATATCGATTCTTGTATCGAGTCATCTGCTCTCTGAAATGGAGCTCATGTGCAGCCGAGTCGTTGTTATTCAAGAAGGTAAATATGTGACTCATCGTTCACTAAGCGATAAGGAAGAGCAATCCAAGCAACTATCCGTTGTTGTTCGTGTAGATGATATTGAGCGAGCAAGCCAGATTTCTACAAGTATAGATGGGGTTGAGGTTATTCAGCTTTTAAAAGATAGCAGCGAGCTTGTATTAGCTCTTCAGAATGAACTTATTCCTCAGGTTGTAAGCAAGCTAGGGGAAGACAATATTAAAATTTATCGAATTACTGAAACGAAGATATCACTGGAAGACGAGTTTTTGAAATGGACTGGGGGTAGTCGCATTGCTTAATTTTAACGGACTAGTATTAAACGAATGGTTGAAAATGTCAAAGAAACGCAGCTTCTTCATTGCATACGCAGTAATGCTCCTTACGATTGTAGGTTTCACCTATTTAATATGGAAAATGTCTGGCGATCAATATCCAACTATGCTAGAATTTGCTGGATCGATCATGGCAACAAATGGAGTCGGACAGATCGTAACGATTATAGCCATTATTTTCACAGCTGGTATTGTCGCAAAGGAACATCAATTAGGAACAGTTAAGTTTTTGCTCATACGAGCTCATGGTAGAAGCAAAATTTTAGCATCAAAATATACAGCAGTTATATTGTTTGTTTGTTCCCTCATCATTTTCACAATAGCTGCTGCTCTTGCGGCAGGAGGAATCGCATTTGGATTTGAAGCGACAGGGGAAGTATCCTGGTTGGATGTTGCGAAATCAATGTTATTTCAAACGGTTTATACAACCATCTATGTAACTTTAACGTTTATGTTCGGCATTTTAACAAGATCATCTGGAGCGACAATAGGAATAGGCATGACTGCTGTCTTATTGGAAGGCTTAATGAAAATGTTATTATCAAGCTACGATTTCTCCAAATATCTACTATTTATGAATACAGATCTATCGTTGTTTACAGGTAATGAATCGTCATCTGGCGGAATGTTATTCCCGAGTGTTGTGTGTGCAGCATATGTGTGTTTGTTTTTGGTCATTAGCTTTGTTACGTTTAAAAAACGGGATATTGCCTAACATGCAACGTTTTCGAGTGGGCAGTTGAGGGGAGAAGGACATATTGTGAGCATAGAATTTGATAATAATTTGCCAATCTACTTGCAGATCATGAATTATATTAAGAAAGAAATTGTCATTGGCAAGTTGAAGGCTGGGGATAAAATACCAGCGGTACGAGAACTTGCATTAGAGCTACAAATCAACCCGAATACGATACAACGAACCTTTCAGGAGCTTGAGCGAGAACAAATCGTCGAAACGAAGCGCGGGCTTGGCCGATATGTCACTAGTGAGGAGTCGAAAATAATGGATATCAAAAAAGAAATGGCAGGAGATTTGCTAGGTCGCTTTATTCAAGGGATGCAGGAGCTGGGCTTTGCAAATAACGATATCATAACGATCGTTTCACAAGCCGTAAAAGAAGAAGATAAAGAAAAGGAGTGATAGGACTGTGGAAAGCATTTTGAAGCTGACTGAGGTATCAAAGTCATTCGCCGGCAAAAAGGCGTTAGACCAAGTATCACTCACGTTGGCGCCTGGCAAGATTGTTGGTCTGTTAGGAAGCAATGGCAGTGGCAAAAGCACATTGATGAAAATAGCTGCAGGACTCATTCATCCAGGTTCAGGCACGGTAACGATTAACGGGCAACTTGTAAGCAACGAGACAAAAGCAATTACATCTTTTATGCCGGATCAACCGCTCACAGAGAGTTGGATGCGCGTAGAGGACGCAATAGATTTTTATAAGGATTTTTATGCCGATTTTGATCATAAGAAAGCAGATGAAATGCTTGCTTTCATGAATTTGAATAAACGCGATCGGGTAAGCGCGTTATCTAAAGGGATGAATGAACGTCTTCAGCTTACACTCGTATTATCACGAAATGCGAGGCTGTATTTGCTTGATGAGCCAATCGGAGGCGTAGATCCAGTAGCAAGAACGAAAATTTTGGATGCGATTGTTAACTACTATAACGAAGAAAGCAGCTTAATCATTTCAACCCATCTTGTACGCGATATTGAGCGGATCTTCGATGAAGTTGTTTTCATACGCGAGGGTAAGATTGTATTGCAGGATGAGGTAGAAAATATACGACTGACTCACGGTAAAAGCGTTGATGAAATGTTTAAGGCGGTGTTTGGGGAATGATTAAGCTGTTGAAATACGATTGGAAGCGAAGCAACGATGGTATCCTCAGCACGCTTGCAATCTTTATCATACTAGAAGCAGCGTTCAGTATTACGGGATTGACGCGCAACTGGGATGAAGGTCTTATTACTGCGTTTAGTATTTTCGGCTATGTAATGGTCTTTATCTTGTTGTTCATCCATTGCTGTCGGACGTTTGAACGAAACATTAAATCCTACAGCCGGCGCTTACTGCCGCTGCACCCAATCAATGGAATAGGTGCTGCTATCCTTCTAGGCTGGATCATCATGCTGCTCGTTTTGATTATAGCAGCTATTCATATCGCGATCTTCATTGCTTTTTCGGATATGGATATTCAATATTTTAAAGAACATGTTTCTTTAGAGAACGGCGCTTTATTCGGAATGGTAATAAGCTATATTTGGATGTACACCTCCTTTATGCTCTCGATTCTATGTTCCATTACAGTGGCACGCAGCTTCCGAGTGAAGCATTCTACATGGATCGGGATTGTCTTTTTCTTTGGAGTACAAAGCATTGCTTCTTGGTTAACGTATCAGTTATTTGACCAAAGAGAAGGTATGATGGGTATAGTTTCAGTCAATGTACCTCAATCGAATAGCGGATCAGTAACCTTTGGTTCATCATTTAATGTGGATTTTTTATTCGGACCATTTTTACTGGATTTAGCGTTTACTTTAGGTTACTTGTTTCTAATGATTTATTTGTTAAAAAAGAAAGTCGAGATTTAAAAAAGAATGACGTTGGCGCATGTGGGGTGAAAATCCTATATGCGCTTTTTTATGTTTTAAATAGATTTGAAAAAAGGGTAGGCATATCGATTTTAAGTGATTTCAAGAAAACGCTTTAAATGGTAATATGATTATGATTCAATCGATATTAGGGGGAAGCGGAGCGTGAGGTTCGGTAAATCGATTAGAACTCGTCTTATTATTGGGTTTATGGCAGTTATGCTGCCGGTAGTTATTTATATGCTCATTAACAACAGTTACTCACGTGAGATCGTTCGAGAGAAAGTATCTGAGACCTATCGAAACACACTCGATATTTACGTGGGACAAACGGATCAAAATCTATTGCAGATTAATGATTATCTTTATAAAATGTCAGTGCTTGATACCGACGTAGGTTTGCTAATGTCCTTCCCTATGGATAGTGACGGTTATACGTTAACGAAAATTAGAATTGATGGGAAGCTAAATCGCGACGTTGGTGTCTATAATCTGATTGATGCTGTATTTCTATATCACGATAAAGATATTATTTTTGGAACAAAAAGCGTATATAACGATACAAAAAAAATAATAAAGACGCATATGGATTCAATGACAAAGGAAGAAAATCTGCTTATGAATGATCAACATTTATGGGAGGTCAGAGCAGATGAGCGGTTGCCAGGGAAGTTTTTTTTGATTAATTTCATTAAGGTGTCAGATGATTTATACGTCGGCGCAATCATTAAAGTACAGGATATAAACAGAATGTTATCGATTCAATGGAGTGACGGAGATATCGGCCATAACGGCATTTATTTACGCGCTGGCGATCAACTTGTTCAGTCATTGACGGAAAACTTAGCGCCGCTGGAACTCAGCTATAAAATATCGAAGAAACCGTATGAATCGCTAACTGATCGAAATACAGGCGAAACCTATCTTGTTATGAATAGAATGAGCGAAATGGTGGATATCGCTTATCGAGTCGTTATACCAGAGCGGACGCTGCTGCGTAATTTATTATTTTTTAGAAATGCGACGTTGTTTGCTCCAATTGGGTTTCTAGCTATTTTGCTTATTTATTTGTTCTTTATGAGGAATATGCTGTTTAAGCCGCTGCATGAGCTTATTCTAGGAATGAAGAAAATCTCTTTAGGAATGCTGGATGTTAGATTGAAGAAAAACAAATCGCTTGAATTTGAGTTTCTAGGAAACACCTTCAACATCATGGCTGAACAAATTAAAACCTTGAAAATTGATGTTTACGAGGAGCAGCTCCGCGTAAAACAAGGAGAGCTTAAGCAGCTCCAAGCGCAAATTAATCCGCATTTTTATATGAACAGCTTAAATATTATTTATAATTTAGCAGCATTAGGCGATACGGAATCGGTGAAAAAGATGTCGCTGCATCTCGCTGATTATTTCCGATTTATTATGAAAGCCAATCGGGACACGATTACACTTAAGGAAGAACTAATGCATATCGAAAACTATATGACGATTCAAAAGATTAGGTTCCCTGAGAAGCTGCAATGTACCTATGAGGGAATCGATGACATTTTGCATTATCCAATTGCTGCATTAACCATTCAGCCTTTTGTAGAAAACTCCATCATTCATGGGTTCAAAAACAGGCGGCAGCTTTTCCAAATCAAAATATGTGCGGAAATGGACTCCGAGCATGGATTTACGTTATCGATCAGCGACAATGGTACGGGCTTTAGTCCTGAGGTGCTGGAGAAGCTGCAAAACAAAGAACCGCTGCAGGAAGGGGAATCGAGCAGCTTAGGCATCATGAATGTTATTCATAGACTACAGCTGCTGTATGGCGAGCGGACATCAATTACTTTCCGCAATCAAGCGGAGGGCACTGGAGCAATTGTCGTTATCGTATTTCCTAAGCTTACTGAGGGAGTGAAAGCAGTTGTATAACTTATTGGTTGTAGATGATGAGGAGATAGCAATTCGAGGCATCGTGAATGGCATAGACTGGTCAACGCTGCCGATTGCGAGTATTTATACGGCTATAGATGCGGAAGAGGCCCAGGCGTTGCTGACTGCGCATACGATTCACATTATGATATCGGATATTGATATGCCAAATCAAAGCGGAATCGAATTGCTAGAGTGGGCGAATGAGCATTCCCCTTCCAGCGTAACAATCTTTTTGACCGGTCATGCGGATTTTAAATATGCGCAGCAGGCGGTTCAGCTTGACTGCTTCGATTACTTGCTCAAGCCGATTGATCATAACGCTCTAAAAGCATGTGTGAATGAGGCGCTGGAAAAAGCTCGTGATTTGGAGCAACTGGCAAAAATTCGCGGGACTTACAACTTATTTTATGAGCAATGGAGCAAGCAGCAGCCTATATTAATTGAGCGGTTCTGGCAAGATATCATTCACTATCGTTTATCAGCGGCATCGCAGCAGCTCAATTTCTCATTGCAAACCTATGGTTTACCGCTTGAATCGGACAGTTTGATTCGCGTCGTGCTTATCAGCATCGAGCAGTGGCGGGAGGAATGGTCGGCCCGTGATGAGGAGATCATGACATATGGTATTAAGAATGCAGCTGAAGAGATCGTGCTTCAAGGTGAATCTGGCCATATTGTTCAAGATGGCAGCGGGATTTTATATGCAATATTTTATAGTGGAGTGTTCGATGACAAGCAAGGCAATAATGATCTGCATGCCAGATGCAAAACATTTATTGATCAATGTAAAACGATGCTGAATTGCTCGTTATCCTGTTATATAAGTGAAGCAGCGGAAGTGAAGCAGCTCCGTACTACAATACAAACGCTGCTTACCTTAGAGAGAAGCAACGTCAGCAATACTTGTGCGATTATAATGGAGCGTGATCATACACAGAAGCAAGGACTGAATACACTTCAGCAAGCCCCCTTCGCTGACTGGGCACTATTGCTGGAGTCCGGCAAGCAGACGGAGTTGTCCTTGCGAATAGATGAATGCTTCGACCAGATGTTAGAGCTGAAAGTTGATTATACCCATATGGCATCGTTTTATTATGGATATATGAATATGGTGTTCCAATGGTTGAATAAAAAGTCGGTACAAATGACGGACGTGTTTGTACATAGAGAATGGGAGGTAGGCGAGAACATTCTCAAATCATTGCCGCGCATGCGAACATGGACACAGCAATTGAGCCAGCAGATAACGGACTATGCCAACCAAAACGGCAAGGACGTGTCACAAGTTGTGGAGAAGGTTCAGCGCTACATGGAAGAGCATATGGGAGAGGAATTCAGTCGTGAGCAAGCGGCAGAGTCTGTTTATTTGAATCCAGCTTATTTATCTCGTTTGTTCCGAAGGGAAACGGGTTACTCTTTAACGGATTATTTGGTTCGAATGCGTATAGCTAAGGCGAGAATCGAGCTTGAAAAAACAAATAACCGAATAAGTGATATTGCCATAAACGTGGGATATAGTAATTTCTCGCACTTTTCTAAGCTGTTTAAGAAAACGACAGGGCTTACACCGCAAGAGTATCGTAAAAACTTTCAGGATGTATGATTGAAAAGTCACTGTACCGTTAATATGGTCACGGCGCCGACAGATGTCGGCGTCTTTTTTTTATACAATTATACCTAGATGAAACACAAGAGTTTTAGAAAGAGGAGGGGGAAGGCGTTGGCGAAACATACGTCGGAAGCGATAACAACAGCTGCCTATATTCCGAAGAGTTCAATGAAAAAAATGTCTCAACTCCGTATTTTTCGCAAGTATTGGATGTTCTACCTAATGATGCTGCCAGCCATCGTATTGCTGCTGCTGAACAATTACATTCCGATGTTCGGAATCATAATTGCGTTCAAAAACATTAATTACGCGGATGGAATATTTGGAAGCGCCTGGAGCGGGTTAAGAAATTTTGAGTATTTGTTCAAAACGTCAGACGCTTGGATCATTACAAGGAATACGCTGCTGTACAACTCAGGTTTTATCGTATTGAACTTGGTATTCCCGCTCTCTTTTGCAATCATGCTTAATGAAATCAGAAGCCGTTTTCTCGCTAAGCTTCATCAAACGATTATGTTCCTGCCCTACTTTTTATCGATGGTCGTCATTAGTTATTTGGTCTATGGCTTCTTGAGCGATCAGCATGGGTATTTGAACACTTCGCTGCTGCCGGCGCTTGGACTTGAACAGGTTCAATGGTATTTCACTCAGGAAGTATGGCCTTACATTTTGCCAATCGTTAACACCTGGAAAAGCATGGGGTACTTTACCGTCATTTATATGGCAGCCATCATTGGCATAGATGATGAGTATTACGAAGCCGCAACCATAGACGGAGCAAGCAAGTGGAAGCAAATGACGAGTATTACGATCCCGCTCATCATGCCGATCATTACGATTATGACGCTGCTCCAGATCGGAAAAATATTTAACGCGGATTTCGGTTTGTTTTTCCAAGTGCCAAGAGAATCGGGTGTGTTGTTCCCGGTAACGAATGTTATCGACACCTATGTTTATCGCACATTCCTAACGGTTGGTGATATTGGCTTATCCTCAGCGGCAGGGTTGCTGCAATCCGTAATCGGCTTCGCATTAGTATTTTTCTCGAATTGGGTGGTCCGCCGAATTAATAAAGATAATGCGTTATTTTAGAGTCGTGCAATCGAAGTATATTTACGAAAATTTTGTTTGGAGGTGATCCTATGGAAGCAGCTGAGATTGAGAAAATACCTTCCGGATCTAATATCAAAAACCAATTATCACTTCCGGCTTCTCTAGGCATCAATATATTTTTTATAGTGTATTCGTTGCTTTGTATCGTACCGCTCATTTTAATTATTATGGTTTCGATCTCCGATGAAAGTACAGTTGTCAGGGAAGGGTATCAATTTATTCCATCAAAGTTTGATTTGGCAGCGTACCAGTTCCTATTTAAGGATGCGACCCAAATTTTTCGATCCTATGGTATCTCTATCTTTGTAACGATTGTCGGAACTTCACTTAGCTTAATGATCATGGCGCTGTACGCTTATCCAATATCCAGATCAGACTTTCCTCATGCCAAGTTTTTTACCTTCTTCGTATTTTTTACGATGCTTTTCTCAGGGGGCTTAGTTCCTTGGTATCTCGTATATGTTCAAATGCTCGATTTGAAGGATACGATAATGGCTCTTATTGTACCGCTTTTAGTTGCTGCGTTTTTTGTTCTAATCATTCGAACGTTTTTCCAAACGACCATTCCTGTTGCCATTCTGGAGTCTGCAAAAATTGATGGAGCGGGAGAGCTGACGATCTTTTTCAAAATTGTTTTGCCGTTATCGCTTCCGGTACTTGCCACAGTAGCACTCTTCCAGACGTTAACGTATTGGAATGATTGGTTCCTCAGCCTTGTGTTCATAACGAAGGAATCGAACATAACTGTTCAATACCTCATGTATAAGACGATGCTGAACATTCAGTTTTTAGCTAATAACAGTACGGCGGCGGCGGCTATTATTGCGGCTGGAGGCACCTTTAAGTTTCCGAGCGAGACGGTTCGTATGGCAATGGTTGTTGTTGGAATCGGTCCTATCATTTTTGCATATCCGTTCTTTCAAAAATATTTTGTAAAAGGGCTGACTGTCGGCGCTGTAAAAGGTTGAATTCATGGCTATCAGCAATCATACGGCTGTAATCGGCAACGCCGATTTAGCATATAATCCAAATTTTTGAGGGAGGTCCACCCGCTATGAAGCAAGTTAAACAAAAAACATCGATGCTTCTTCTCATGCTGATGTCCATCGTACTGATTGTATCCGCATGTTCAGGAAACAACGGGAAAAACAACGCAGAGCCAACAAAAGCGCCAGCTGCCGAAACAGATAAACCAGTCACTAAGGATGAAGAGCCGCCAGCATCAGATTTGAAGCCATATCAGATTTCTCTCGTATATCCTGGCACACCGCAAACGGATGAGAAAAAAGTAGAAGAAGCACTCAACAAGCTGCTTACTGAAAAAATCAACGCAACGATTGATCTCAGGCCAATTGATTGGGGTGCATGGGATGATAAAATCAATTTGATGGTTGCTTCGAGGGAAGAAGTGGACATTGTGTTCACGGCGCAGTGGAATGGTCATGCTAAATATGTTGCCAAAGGCGCATTTCTGGATCTAGGTGACCTGATTGATAAATACGGTCAAGGCATTAAAGATTCATTAGACCCTGCGTTTCTGGAGGGGGCAAAAATTAGCGGCAAAAACTACGGTGTTCCAACGAACAAGGAACTCGCG
>NZ_JBFTSN010000209.1:0-11027 GCF_056400045.1 Paenibacillus sp. 01L418 | reverse complement strand
ACTCAAGCCTATAGTTGGCGCACCCGCTGGATCTGACATGCCTTCAGGCTGTGGCGGAATCCAGTTTGTTTTCCCCGCATTTTCGACAGTTTCCATAAACCATGCTGTTTTCATTAATTTCTCCGCAGTGCCGGTGGTTGCCCGGCCGGATGTTACAACCGTCAATTTCGGATTTACAGGCAGCAGCATCATGGAAACGATCGTATTATTACCCATAACGTAAGATTGCATTTTGTCGCTTAAATTACGCGATGCCTCAAACTTGCTGAAATCGTCATCGCCGTCAAGCATTTTCCTTACAATTTCATGGAAGCTTTTATCAATTAATATTTGCAGCGATAAATCTTCATACGTCTTGAAAATAACGTCCATATTGTTTGCAACCTGATTGATCGTTTGAAAGCTCGCTTCTGAAACTTTATTTTCAATAATCGACTTCGACTTTGAATAAGCCATTAGACCTACTGTCAATACACACGCGATAATACTGCAAAAGATAATCGTAAACAGCTTCGTTCCTACTGATTTAATCGGGCTTGACAGCTTTGTGCTTTTTACAGATAACGTCGCTGCCTTTGCTGCTTGTGATAAAGATTGCATTTTTGATGACGCTTTCATACTTGTACCTGACTTAATTTCGTTTGTGCTATTTTGCTCTTTTTCCTGTTTCTGTTTCTTTGTTTTCTTCTTTTTTTGTTCTTCTTGGTTTTCCATGAGGGAAGACACCGCCTTTAATATTGTAAGTCCAAAATAGTACGTTTGCTGCTAGCGCATCTTGCCGAAATATGTATTTACAGTAGATTTACAGTATATTATTTTATATCGACACATTCTTGTCATTTCATAATAATAAATACAAAAAAAAGAGTCTTATTTTCTAAAAAAATAAGACTCTAGTCATGTTTTGCCTATTTACTTCTTCCCGATCTTCTTTCTCATCATATCCATCGGTTTAACCGGCTTTAACGTACGAATGCGAATATGCTGCAAAGGATGGCGAGCCGCTTCAAGCGCATTGCCATCTGTATCCGTAATTTCGGTTACTGTTTGCTTGAAAAAAGTACCCTTCGGACCAACAAATTCGATTTCTTGTCCGAGTTTAAAGTGATTGCGCTGCTGCACGATCGCAAAACCCGTTTTATCATTATAATCTACGACTACTCCAGCAAAATCATATGGCGCTGCTTTTTCCTCTGGCTCATAAATATGATCCTCCGCACCCGGTGTATCAAGGAAAAATCCAGTGTTTAGCGGACGGTTGGCAGCCTTATTTATCTCATCCACCCATTCCTGCTTCAGCTCGAAATGCTCAGGATCAGCGAAATACGCATCAATCGCTTGACGATAAACATTAACGACTGTCGCCACATAGTGAATGCTTTTCATTCGTCCTTCGATTTTGAAGCTGTCAACGCCAACTTCGATAAGCTCCGGCAAATATTCAATCATGCATAGATCTTTAGAGCCCATTGTGAACTTATCTTCTTCTTCCGGGTACATTGGCATATCGTCAACAAACAAATCGTATTTCCAGCGACATGACTGACAGCAGCCTCCACGATTGGAGTCACGATCCGTAAAATGATTAGACAACACGCAGCGACCAGAGAAAGATGAGCACATCGCACCATGAATAAACGCTTCGATCTCAATATCAACATTTTTTTTTATTTCTGCAATGTCTTTAAAGCTCGTTTCACGGGCCAGCACAACGCGCGGCAAGCCTTCTTCCTTCCAGAACTGCACAGCCTGCCAATTCAGCGTAGATTGCTGCGTGCTCAAATGAACCTCAAGCTTAGGAGCTACTCGCTGCGCCGTTTCAATAATGGCAGGATCTGCGGCAATGATAGCTGAGATTCCTGCTGCTTCTAGATTGCGCAAGTAGTCTTCAAGTCCCTCTACATCCTCATTGTGCGCATATATATTTGTCGCGACAAACACCTTTGCACCATAGCGGTTGGCGAACTCAACGCCTTCCTTCATTTCTTCAAAGCTGAAATTGTCTGCATTGGAGCGCAAGCCATACTTTTGACCGCCGATATAAACCGCGTCAGCTCCGTAATGAATCGCAAATTTCAGCTTCTCTAAATTTCCGGCTGGTGCGAGCAGCTCCGGCTTGTCCAGCCGATGGCGTTTGCCTTGATAGCGAGGTGTCGTCTTCTCAATTGTTGTCACTATGTGTACCTCCTAAGTTTTGCGAAGCAAAACTCACTTCGTAAGCATTAACTTTGGTTTTGCGAAGCAAAACTCACTTCGTAAGCATTAACTTTGGTTTTGCGAAGCAAAACTCACTTCGTAAGCATTAACTTTGGTTTTGCGAAGCAAAACTCACTTCGTAAGCATTAACATATTAATAGACTTGCTCTTTGAAGAAGAAGCCAAAACTCAGCTCTCGCTGCGGATTCTGGACTTTCTTAATCGCGTCAAGCCATTCCTCTTGGAAAATGTAGCCCTCTGGATCAGCCAAATAGGCATTGATTGCTTGCCGATATGAGCGCACAACAATTTCGTTGTACTCGGTAGATTTCATTAATCCCTCAATCTTCAAGCTGGTTACTTTAGCATCCAGCAGCTCATGAAGGTTCTCTACCATACAAACATCATCCGAGCTCATAATATGAGTGCCGTTCGCATCTTCGTAGATTGGATAACGCTCGTCCTGCCGCTCCGCTTCCATCACATAAAGCCCGCGATCCTTGTCTTTCTCCGGAAGCCGATCCGTCTCCGACTGATGCTCCATATAGCTCTCTACAAGCGAACGCTTTGAATGATAAATATTCGTCATCCCATGCACATGTACTTGAACCTCAAGTTCTGTACTAGCCGTTGTCTCGCAAACCTGATCCATATTGAGTTCGCGTGCGAGCACATATCTAGTCGCACCTCTGCGGCCCCAATAATTAGCTGTAACATAATTAGTTGAGGTCATTTCGGCATTCCAGTGCAGCGCCATGCCTGGGGCATGCAACCTAGCAGCCATTAAGACCGCAGGGTCGCCGAATACTAGTGCATCAACGCCAGCTTCAGCAAGCGAGGATACATAATCATTTAATGAATCCGCTGCTTCATTATCCATAAGATTGTTAAGGGCAGCATAGATTTTCACACCCTTAGGCTTAGCGAGCTTTACGGCCTGCGCTATCATTTCTTTGTTAAACTCTCCTGCTAATCGCATACCGTAGCGTGCTTCGCCAATGACAAAAGCATCCGCGCCTGCTGCCATGAGCCTCTCCAGCTCTTCTATAGATGCAGCGGTAGCTAACAATTCCGGCTTGTACGCCATACTTGATCCTCCTTAAAAACACCGTGAAGCTTCGTTTCCTATCTAATCGTTATGACTACCCAGCCGTCTGATTACTTTTCTCGATGTTTTTCAAATGCTCTTTATATGTTTTTGCGAACAAATGAGTCTGACTTCCATCCTTCTTGGTTACATAGAAAAAATATTCCGTATCTTCCGGATATATAGCCGCTTCAATCGACTTAAGACTTGGACTTGCGATAGGTCCAGGCGGCAAACCTTCTACCTTATACGTGTTATAAGGACTGTCTACGAGCAAATCCTTCTCGTAAAGACGTTCCTTTGGCTTATCTAATGAATATTGAACGGTAGCATCAATTTGCAGCTTCATGCCATCGGCAATCCGGTTGTAAATAATGCCCGATACGAGAGCTCTTTCCTCGTCCACAACGACTTCACGCTCTACAAGCGACGCGATTGTCAGCATATCATGAAAGGACATTTTTTTCTCTTCAAGCACTTCCATCCAGCCCTCTGGAAGCTCAGCAAGCTTCCGGTCGAGTTCAAGCGCCATCCGTTTAATAATATCTTCTTCTGTGCTTTCTTTTTTCATCTCATACGTTTCAGGGAACAAATAACCTTCAAGACGCTGATGCAGCTTATCGTTATTGGGAATGGAGCGAACAGCCTCCGCATCACCCCAATTGTTTTCCGATGCAATTAATCCAATAAACTTTTCTTTGTTGATCAATTTCTCTTGAGCAAGCTTGTCAGCAATTTGCAATACGGTAAAGCCCTCAGGAATCGTGAATCGAATCGTTTCTGCTTCTACGGTGTCGCCAGCATTTAGCTTGGCTATAATGGCTTCATTATTCATGCCGGGGTTCAGCTCATAAAGTCCCGCCTGAAAGCGGCCGCCTTGATCCTTAAGCTTCAAGTAATATTTAAATATAAATGCATTTTTAATAATCCCTTGCTCTTCCAGTAATTCTGCAACCTCATTCGCTGATGTTCCTCTTGGAATATCAATCTTCTGAACCGCACCAGCAGCTGTTGGCTTCAAGCTGCTCCACACATATAAAGCAACGCTTCCAGCACCTATAATCATAATTCCTAACAAGCTTAAAATAACCCATAATGTAATGCGGCTTTTCCTCGGTCCCGATGATGATTGTTGCTCAAGGTGCTGTGATGACTTGTCCAAAATTAGACCCCCTTTTTTATAATGCATCATTTTCGGTATATCGATTTGCGCAGGCGAAATGGCTGAGACCATCCTATGGTGGCTCAGCTGAAAATGCTGTTAAACAGGTCAATGAAGAGAATTACAACCGCATGTTTGAGTAATTAACGCTAAACATGGAACAAAAGAGCGGTTATTGGCCGCTCTCTCGTTAGATGCATATACATTAGACGACGTTTTATGGACGCTCGTCAGTAGCAAACAATAAATCATCGTACGCTTCTGATGCAGCTTCCCACTCTTCATCGTTTTCGATGTTTTCCAGCTGCGGTTCACCATCGACTTGAATGACGCGGAATAGCTCAACATCATCCTCGCCACGCATCGGATCCGATTGCAGGGCTGCATAAATGCGATCCCCTAGCTGAAACTCAGCTTTAATATCGTATACCTCTACGCTGCCGTCATCTGCTTCAAGCTCAATTTCATTGCCGAATGCCGCTCGTAGCGTATTCAGCTTCTTAGGTGCTTCATGCTCTGTGCCGGACATTAATTTTCTTCCTCCATCTCACCAAGGAGAGTGTTGAACGTTTCCTCAACCATATTCCATTCTTCTTCATCTTCAATGGTATACAGCTTCAGGTCATCGCCTTCTTCTTCATAACGGAAAGCATATACTTCATCTTCCTCGTCATTTTCTCCATGAAGCGGAACTACCATCATATATTTCTGATCGGAACCATCAACTTCAAATTTCATGATGACTTCGAATTCCTCTTCGTTTCCTTCTTCATCCGGGATATAAATAATTTCCGGCTCTTCGAATTCCAACTCTTCATTTGTCATGTTTACCCTCACCTTTTCGCTTTAGAATCGAGATAATTTTGCAAAATAAGCGTTGCCGCCATTTTGTCTATTACAAGCTTTCGCTTCTTCCGGCTGACGTCCGCTTCAATAAGCGTTCGTTCGGCAGCTACCGTTGTCAGCCTTTCGTCCCAAAGGTGAACAGGTATGTTTAGTTTCTGCTTAATCTGTTCTGCGAATTCTATACAAATTTCTCCACGTGGACCGATGGTGCCATTCATGTTTTTTGGAAGACCAACAACAATTTCACTAACCTCATGCTCCTTAACCAGATCGGCAATGCGGTCAAACTCACTATGGTCTCGCCTTCGTTCAATAACACCAGTTCCTTGCGCGGTCCAACGAAAAGCGTCGCTGACAGCAACTCCTATGTTGCGGTCACCGTAATCAAGTCCCATCAATCTCATGTCTTGTCCGGCTCCTGCCTCATTAGTTAAAATATAAGAATTTATAAGTTTATCTGCTTATAAACTGCTTATATTTCTCTGCGAAACGATAGCTAAGCCTCCTAAGGGGGGCTTTAGCCGTTTACGCTTGTTGTTTCTTATGGTTTAGATAAAACCGGACAAGCTCTTCGATTAATTCGTCTCGTTCCTTCTTGCGAATTAAACTCCTGGCGTTGTTATGCCGCGGAATATACGCGGGATCTCCGGACAGCAAATACCCAACGATCTGGTTAATCGGATTATACTCTTTCTCTAGAAGCGCTTCATGCACGGATAGCAGAATGTCTTGAGAAGATTCAACCCCCTCCGCCTTCACGTTAAATTTCATTGTTTTGTCCATGGAACTCATCGCCAGCACCTCGCTTTCCAAACCGCATTTCAATGAGATATACACTCATATCATATCACATTTGTTTGATTAAGAACTAGTTCTTCTGTAAGTTTCAATGCTTCATCCAACTTCGTTGTGTCTTTTCCGCCTGCTTGCGCCATATCTGGGCGTCCGCCRCCGCTGCCGCCGCAATGAATTGCAGCTTCTTTTACAATTTTGCCCGCATGGAAACCTTTTTTAATTAAATCTGCAGAAACGGCAGCTGCAAGGTTCACTTTGTCATCCGAAATCGCACCAAGCACGATAACACTTGACTCCAGCTTCAGCTTCAATTCATCAACTATGCCGCGAAGCGCGTCCATTGAAGGAGCATTCACTTTTGCGCAAAGGACAGTAATGCCATTCACTATTTTCGCGTTTTGCTCAAGTGATCCTGCTTCGATCCGGCTCAGCTTCGCTTGAAGTGATTCATTCTCGCGAGAGAATTCCTTCACTTGACCGAACAATGCTTCAATCCGTTTTGGCACATCATTTGCATTTGATTTCAGAAGTGCAGCCGATTGCTTAAGCAGGTCAAGCTGACCATCTAAATAGTTATACGCATGTTTACCCGTAACGGCTTCAATTCTTCGAACACCCGACCCAATACCGCTCTCGCTTAACAGCTTGAACAATCCGATTTGCGATGTATTGCTTACATGACAGCCTCCGCATAGCTCCAAGCTATAGCTGCCAACTTGAACCACACGAACCTCATCGCCGTATTTCTCGCCGAACAACGCCATCGCGCCCATCGCTTTAGCTTCATTCAATGATTTCGTTTCGATGGATACTGGAGTTCCGAGCCAAATTTGCTCATTGACGCGGCGTTCAATCGTCACTAGTTCTTCAGCAGTTATACTGCCAAAGTGCGAGAAGTCGAAGCGCAGGCGTTCAGCCTCTACCGAAGAGCCCGCTTGATTGACATGATCGCCAAGCACTTCTTTGAGCGCTTTATGAAGCAAATGCGTTGCCGTATGGTTTTTGATAATGTCATCGCGTACAGCTCTAGCAACGCTCGCCTCTACTGCTTCACCTGTACGAGCAGTACCTGAGGTAACAACAGCATGATGGACGCTTTGACCGTGCGGTGCTTTGGTTACTTCTTCAACCTGCAGCGTAAAGCCGTTGCCCGTAATCGTTCCTGTATCTCCGATTTGTCCGCCGCTTTCTGCATAGAAAGGTGTCCGATCCAATATTACAACGACTTTGCTGCCTTCTGGAGCCGATTCAACCAACAGATCCTCATGAACAATGGCAATGATTTTGGACTCAGTTACCAGTTCATTATAGCCAACAAACTCACTTTTAACCGTGAAATCGCCGAGCGGTCCGCCTTGAACCTTCATGCTTCCAGTATCTTGGCGAGCTGCGCGGGCACGGTCGCGCTGTGCTTCCATGGCTGCGTCGAATCCAGCACGATCAACCGTCATTCCATTTTCTGAAGCAAAGTCCTCCGTCAAATCGAAAGGAAAGCCGTAAGTATCATACAAGCGGAATGCATCATCGCCATTAATCTCTTTTTGGCCAGCTTTCGTACCAGCAGCTACCAGATCAGACAGCATAGATAGTCCATCGGACAATGTCTCATGGAAACGCTCTTCTTCCGTACGGATAACCCGCTCGATAAATTCACGCTTTTCTACAACCTCTGGATAATAAACGCCCATAACTTCGCCAACAATTGAAGTCAGCTCATGCAAAAACGGACGGTCGATTCCGATTGTTTTTCCGTAACGAACAGCTCTGCGAAGCAAACGGCGAATGATGTAGCCACGGCCTTCGTTAGAAGGCATTACGCCATCACCTACTGCGAACGCTACTGTACGAATATGATCGGCAATAACTTTAAGCGCAACATCATGCTCTTCATTCACTTTGTAGCTTACTTTCGCAATTTCACAAGTGCGGTCGATAATTGGACGGAATAAATCCGTATCAAAGTTCGAATCCACATCCTGCAATATAGAAGCAAAACGCTCAAGTCCTGCACCTGTATCGATGTTTTTGATTGGAAGCGGCGTGTAGCTGCCGTCTTTATTATGATTGAATTGTGAGAATACAACGTTCCAAACTTCTAGGAAACGCTCGTTCTCACCGCCTGGCCAGCATTCTGGGTCCGAAAGATCGCCATATTTGTCGCCGCGGTCATAGAAAATTTCTGTACAAGGTCCGCAAGGGCCCTCGCCAATATCCCAAAAATTTTCTTCCAGCTTATAAATCCGTTCAGCAGGAAGGCCAATTTTCGTATTCCAGAACTCGAATGCTTCTACATCTTCTGGATATACCGTTACCGACAAGCGATTAGGATCAAAACCAATCCATTTTGGCTCAGTCAGAAACTCCCATGCCCAAGTAATAGCTTCTTCCTTGAAGTAATCACCGATCGAGAAATTGCCCAGCATCTCGAAAAACGTATGATGACGGCGGGTTTTGCCTACGTTTTCGATATCATTCGTACGAATGCACTTCTGTGAATTCGTAATACGCGGGTTTTCTGGAACGATGCGTCCGTCAAAATAAGCCTTTAGCGGCGCCATACCTGCATTAATCCATAGCAAGGACGGGTCATTATGCGGTACAAGCGATGCACTTGGTTCAATTTTGTGGCCTTTGCTTTCAAAAAATGCAAGCCATTTTGCACGAATTTCACTAGCTTTCATTAGGATGAGCCCCCTTCAAATGATAAAACACAAAAAAAGCCCCTGTCATTGACAGGGACGAATAGAATCGCGGTACCACCCTGGTTATTGCCTCGCTGCAAACAGCTAGAGCAATCGCCTTCATTAGACATTAACGGGTCCAACCGGTGAAGTTCATTCACACTCCGAAAATAGCTTTCGGCCACTCTTCGTTATAAAAGCTCTCTCAACCGACGCGGCTGCTTATCGAAAAGCAAATGCGAAGAAGCTTTCTCTCTGGCTAACGGGCATTGGCTTACTTCATTTCATCAACGATTTATTCCCTTATAATTGACACTTGATTATTTTAAAATTATAGCCACAGCCTATCCGCCTGTCAAATAATCTTTCTTCGCACGTAGTAGGCGAACATATGCTGAATGATCACTTTGCAGGCTGCAAAAATAGGAACCGCCAAAATCATGCCAACAATGCCTGCAATCTCCCCTCCGACCAGCAATGCAAAAATGATCGACAAGGGATGCATATGGAGCGTACGGCCTACCACCTGTGGAGAGATTACGTTGCCTTCGAGTATTTGGCACAGGGTGTTGATAATCGCGACAAGGATGACCATCTTAATGGAAACCGTAGATGCCATTAGTATTGCAGGTGCGGCTCCAAAAAAAGGACCGAGATACGGAATGACATTCGTTATCGCAACGATGCCGGCAAGGAGCAGCGCATAAGGCATACCGATCAACAGGTACCCGAAATAAGCAAGCACGCCAACGATAATACAAACCAAAAACTGTCCGCGAATATAGCTGCCGAGWGCCGTATCGATATCTTTAAGCAGCCTGACCGTGTTTTTGCGATGTGATTTGGGTACATACGTAATGACCGTTCTTTCAAACACATCAAAATCCTTTAATATATAGAAGGCGAGAAACGGAATAATGAACGCGATAAACACTGCATTTAACATGGACCCAATATTGTTAACAAAGTTGAACAAACTCTCCGACAGCTTTTTTTCCATATGCAAAAGTGACTTATTAAGCCCGCTTCGAATACTCTCCGGTAAAAAAGAAGTGTTGTTAATGTCCGTGACGATATTTTGAGCACGCATGGAAAGCTCAGGCACATGACGATTGATTTCCTGTACTTGTTCGATGAACATTGGAATCAAGTTAACGAGAATCACCGTAATGACTGCACAAAACACTGCATATATGAGCAGCACGGCAATCGTCCTAGGAACCTTCCGGTCATGCAGCATCGTAACGATCGGATTCAGCACATAAGAAATTATCATCGCGATTATAAATGGAGCAAAAACGGCTTTTACAAACACATATACGTTCACAATAAGCGGCTTTATAAGCAGCATAAGATAAATCGCAAGCAGACCCAATATGATGTAAACCAGCCAGACAAACAGACGGTTCTTCGTAAAGCGCTCCACCGTCCTCACCCCCGAACTTTCTTTATCCGCTTCGCTCTTAGCAAGACAAGCCGAACTAGTTCAGTATATGTACAAGCGCCCTAAATCATCCTATAACAGCAAAAAAAAGACGGCCGAAGACCGTCTTTTGATATTCAAGTTTATAGCAACGCACGTCAGTTGACGTGAACTTGTGTAATTTCTTCCTCAAAGAACAAGTCGTCGAGTGAGCTTAACGTGCCATCCTCTTCCACTTGGTAAACCGACATTTTGTCGCCGTTAACCGTCAGTTCAATGAAGCAGCCCCAGCAATAAAACTGGTGGGAACCGATCTTTCCGATATCTTTCGAATTACAATTCGGACATCTCATCATCTTTCATTTCTCCCTATCCTCTGAAATTGGAAGCTGCGACAGGCTCCAATTCCGCTTCACTGACAGCAGGAACAATAATCGCGTCTTCCCCGAGTAATACGCTATCCGGATCACTCGGCGCCTTCAGCCATCTGCGCCCTTCCATCAGATCCGAAACAAAACCGTCCGTAAGCTCGTAGCCTATTATTTGTGTACCCTCTTTTGGGTAAAAATAAACATCCGACACTCTGCCAAGTTGAATACCTTGTACAGTTACGACGGGCAGATCCTTTAATTTCACTAATCCTGTGTCATAAGAACGTAGCAATTGCTTCGACTTCATCCGAACGATCGCTGCTTCACTTGCTATAATAACGGTGTCCTCTCCGCAAGATATCACGTGAGTCCACTCCACTATTTTTACGGAGGAAGCAAACCACTTGGGACAATCGAGTATTAGCCCTTTCAGCTGCCAATGCTCATCGAACCAGGCGTCCTTGAC
>NZ_JBFTSN010000208.1:0-11030 GCF_056400045.1 Paenibacillus sp. 01L418 | reverse complement strand
ACTTTGGGTTATTACTATAAACATTAATTGATTAATGAATATATTATATACTAGGCAATAAAAAAAGAGAAGGGCTTAGCCCTTCTCTTATTTCGTCTTAACTGGTTCTTCGAACGTCATGCCGAGCGTGTCTACAGTTACTTTTTTCATCGAAATCGGTGTTTCCGGCTTATCGCCTGGGCCAACCTTCTGATTGGCAACCTCATCGACCGCCTCGATGCCTTCGGTTACTTTTCCGAAAGCTGCGTATTCATTATCGAGTGAAGGTGCATCAGCATGCATGATGAAAAATTGCGAGCCCCCAGAATCTGGATCATTCGTACGAGCCATGGAGATAACACCGCGAGTATGCTTCAACTTGTTCTCGAAACCATTGCTGTTAAATTCGCCTGGAATGCTGTATCCTGGACCGCCGGTGCCAGTACCTTCTGGATCTCCGCCTTGAATCATAAACCCTGGAATCACGCGGTGAAAAATAACGCCATCATAGAAGCTTTTATTAATAAGAGAAATAAAATTGTTTACGGTATTAGGTGCAACCTCTGGGTAAAGCTCAAGCTTAATGATTTTGTCATTGCTAAGTTCAATCGTTACAACAGGATGCTTGTCCGAGCCAAGAAGCTCAGGACCTTCCTCAGCAGGTGCTTCAGTAGGGGGAGTTGTGCTTGTGTTGCCACTGCCTGATCCTGTTTTCTCATTACTCCCGTTTGCGCCGCAGCCTGATGCTACAATGAGCAGAGTTAGTGCAAGAAGAAGCATGATCCCAAGACGTTTGTTCTTAAACAGCATTTCAATATCCTCCTTAAATTTGCGAATGCAAATGACCTTGAGACGATCAGGTTTGCGCAGCATTCACCTTTTATATCCAACTTGTATAATATCATATTGCGTGATTTAAATGCGAATCCATTGGAGTTATCATTGTGTTGAAAGTCTCTAATAAGCTTAAGGTCTTGCGCGACAAGCGCTGATTCGCTATAATCACATTAATTCAGTCGAAGGGATTGGGTCTTATGTACACATTCCAATTGAATCAGCTTCATCATTTCACCAAGCGTTAGCACCCCTGATCAACATTCAGGGTGGGCTAGCGCTTCTCGCGTTGGCCTCCCTGCAGCATACGATGCGCGCAGGACCAAGAGGTCCTGCGCGTTTTTTTTATTCCAATAACGTAGTGAGAGGAATGATCGTGATGCAAACTGTAAAGGGAACCTATGATTATTACGGCAGGGAGCAAGCGCTTAGAAGAAAGATTCAGGAGACTCTGCGGGAAAAGTTTGAGCTATATGACTTTGATGAGATGGTGTCTACCGAGCTGACTGATCTTGCTTTCTTGACATCCAAATATGCAGGCGGCGATGAGATTGTTAAGGAAATGTACCAGCTTACAGATCAGCGAAAACGACGATTAGGCTTGCGCTATGATTTGACGATCCCTTTTGCCAAGGTGATGGCATTAAATCCGAGTATTGAATTGCCTTTCAAGCGATATGAAATGGGGAAGGTGTTCCGTGACGGTCCCGTTAAACGCGGGCGGCTGCGAGAATTTTTGCAATGTGATGTGGATGTTGTTGGGGTGAAGGGGCCGGAAGCTGAGGTGGAATTGATGCAGCTGGCTGTCGATGTGTTTCGCACCCTGGAGCTCGATATCCAATTAAAATGGAATAATAGGCGGTTTCTTGGCGAAATGCTTGCAGCAATTGGCGTCAAGGGGGCGGATTCGTTGTCGGTTATGCTGACTTTGGATAAGCTCGCAAAAATCGGAATAGACAGTGTGAAGGCGGAGCTTGCTGAGAAGGGTTTGGCTGGCGGGGTCATTGCTGCGATTTTAGAGTTGATTGAGCTGGAGGAGCCTACACTAGAGACGTTGATAGATAAATATGACCTGCAATATAGTGATGGGGCGCAGGAAGTAATCGAGGTTCGTGATATTTTGCGCAAGCTTGGATTAGAGTCTGTTTGTGTGTTTGACCCTTTTCTCTCACGCGGGTTATCTTTCTACACAGGTACGGTTTATGAAATATTTGATGCTTCGAACGGCTTCGCATCGAGCCTTGGCGGCGGCGGTCGGTATGATGCCATTATTGGACAGCTTATAGGCAGGGATGATGCTGAGTACGCAGCGGTCGGCTTGTCGTTTGGAATGGAGTCAATTATGGCTTTGCTTGAAGAACGTTACGCAGCTGCAGCGAAGGCTTCGGTTAACGTAGTGCTCATTCCCGTAAGCGTAACGGCGGCAGAACTGCTGCAAACCGCAGCGGATTTGCGTGCGAGCGGCATTCGAGTGAAGCTCGATTCTAGCGGACGAAAGCTGAAAAATATACTTGCTTCGGTAGCGAACAGCGGTATACGTTACGCTCTTCTGGTGGGAGAGGCGGAATGGAAGGCAGGCTTAGTACGCTTGAAGGATATGGAGAAGCGGGTCGAAAGGGAAATGAGCGTCGATGAAGCTATTTATATTTTAGAAAAGGTAAGTGGATAAGGATCAATAAGTTAAAAAAGTTTTATATTGGAGCAGCCAAGTTGTACTCGTCTTCTTTAACTTGGCTGCCCGTCATGAGACATTACGAGAGCTAGAGGATTAGTCGTTATAGGAAAGGGAATAGGATGCTGATCAACTTGCGTCGTTTGGTGCGATCCTTTGCTGGGAGCGATGCGGCGGCGATATGCTGCTCGGGGTATTGCAGTGCGTCCATGCTTGCGGTTAGCTGAGTCAGAACGAGCCTAAGCTCGTCGAGCTCCTGCCGGTGGCTCAGCAGCTGGTAAGTGACGACTTCATCCGCTTTCTGGGATAGGGAAGCTTCCAAACGGCTCAGTCGATGGAGCAGTTCCTCGCGATCCTCGTATACAGGTGCGGATGCCTGTAGATCTTGCGGAACGGGAGAAAGGTTAATGTCTTGCAGGCTGCCCCCTTCCTCCAATTCTTGCTTAATCAGCTGCAGGTTGTGAAGAGCCGTCTCATCAAAGGTATAGTGACCGAGCGTATCCTTGCCGAAAGAAGAGGGGAACTGGGATATCCAACGTCTGACTGTTGTTTCACTGACAGCAAGAAGCTGAGCGGCTTCTTTGGTTTTTAACAACGCCATTGTCATCACCTCGCTTATTAATTACTAGAGTTATTCGTGCCGAAAACATGCTCTCCTGCACGGCTGACAAAGGTAGTGGTTAATCGCTAAAAGAAGTGATCATCCGATTGTTTTTTCATGCTCGCAGCAGTAACGCGAATATTGCGGCAATTAAAAAAGAAGCTTTCTTATCCACGCTCTGAGTGGGGAAGAAGGCTTCTTTATTTGCGGGATATATTAACTGAAGCGCTTAAGACCTAAACAGAACTTTACAGCAGCTTCTGTACATATCGTTCGATTTTCTCAGGCGTATCCTTTGATCCGAAGCGCTTTAATACCTTGCCGTTCTGGTCGACAAGAAATTTGGTGAAATTCCATTTGATCGACCTTGTGCCGAGGAAGCCGCGCGCTTCATTCGTCAAGTGCTGGAATAAAGGGTGCGCAGTGCTGCCGTTTACATCCACTTTGGAGAATAAAGGGAACGATACTCCGAAATTGATTTCGCACGCTTCTGCAACCTTGCTGTCGTCGCTAAGCTCTTGATTGGCGAATTGCGATGAGGGGAAGCCTAGTACAGAAAAGCCTTGTTTATTGTAGGTGTCATGAAGTTTTTGAAGACCTTTGAATTGCGGGGCGAAGCCGCATTTGGTAGCTGTATTCACGATGAGCATGACCTTGCCTTTATAAGGGGCTAGAGTCTGATTTTCGCCTCTAATGGTCTTTACTTCAATATTGTATAAGGACATAGGAACAACCTCCATCAACCGATTTTATATTTTTTATAATTTAATTGTACTCAATCTATATAGAGGTGTCAAATGAAATAAATAGAGGTGAGTTAGCTTGTGCCCAGAGGCTGTTTTTATTGGTCTGTAAATGAATAAGAGGCCGCCCCTATTTGCTAGGGACAGCCTCTGGCTTGCTTTTAATAAAGAACTTTATATGCACCCGACTGAAGTAGCAGGGCTCCTGCTGCGGCTTCGTTATCAGTGTCAGCCACTAGCAAGTAGTAGCCTTGATCGATAGCTTCTTTGCACGGTTCGATGAATTTGTCTTCTATGCCAATATCATGGAGCACGTCTTTAGTATCAGGCTCATTATCGAGCTTCACGGCGCCTGCGGCTATGCCGGTAGGGCCGCCGTTTAGGCCAGTGCTTCCAGAGGTATAACCTGAACCTGCTGCAAATGGAGCGGCGCTAAGCGGAGTGATTGTTCCGGATTGGTTCACCTCTTGCGCTTCTCGAATTTCATAAACTTCCTCAATAGGGATGCTTGAATCGGAAACAAGAAGCGGAGCCGATTCCTTGTTCTTCAGAACAATTCTAAGATTATGTCTATTTGTTCTCGCTGCTTGAAACCGTTTGATCGCTTCCAAGACACCTTCTTCTTTGTCAAATACTCCAATGGCTGTCGTCATAGGGGAGTTCTCCTCTCGTATCTAAGCTAGAATGAGGTTACATCTACTTATACCCTGCATTCCTTGCTTTGAATCGAGAGGCTGGATTAGCGAGCTGCAAGTGCTGAAGCTTCGCTAATTTCGTTAATTTCATCTATTGTTAGCTTAAAACGCATAGCTTTCACGTTTTGCTCGGCGTGGTGAATTTTTGATGCTCCGGGAATCGCGAATACAGTATCTCCATGAGCGTGGATGAGCCAATTTAACGCGATTTGTGTTGCGGTAGCCTCATAACGAGCAGCTACCTGCTCAAGCGAATCAATAAGCGGCTTAGAGCGTTTTAGGCCGTTTGTTTGAAAAGCGGAGCTCCATTTGCGCGGGCCGCTAATTGCTTTGATCAAAGAAGGATCATGATGAAACTTCCCGCTTAATATACCCTGTTCAAGTGGAGAATAAGCAATGATTGCACAACCAAGTTCTTGCGCCGTCTGGAGAATGCCATTTTTCTCGATGCGGCGGTCAAGTAGGCTGTATTTTACTTGATTGGAGGCGAGCTGCAAGCCATGCTCTCGCAGAACGCGATCGGCCTCGCGCATTTGTTTAGCGGAGAAATTGCTTACACCTATATTTTTGATTTTTCCGGCAGCGGCCAGCTTCGCCATTTCCTTCATCTCACTGCTCACTGAAGAGAAGGAGAAGGGCTGATGGACTTGATAAAGGTCGATTGTACGCCCCTCAAGCTGTTTAATTCTCACATCAATTGTACGGCCAATGTTGCTGGCGGTACGCATTGCCGGCCACCACTTGGTCGCAATATAGACCTTATCCTCTGCTGGCAGGGCTTCGCGCAAAGCGCTGGCGAGCAGCTGCTCGGATTGGCCGTTTCCGTAAATTTCAGCGGTGTCAAACCAGTTAATGCCGCCTTCGTAGCTTGTTTTTACGATATCATTAATGATTTCGCCCTTCAGAGCGGGCCAAAACTTTCCGACGAGCCCTTTGCCATTACTGAATTGCCAGCAGCCAAGGCCAAGCGGAGATAACTGCAAACTCGTTTGGCCAAATGGCCTAACCGTAGATGATGTCATAGCTTGCTCCCTTCAGAACTTCAGAATAAGTAATGGGCAGCTGTCTTTTTCCGTTATGCTCTAGCTGATCCTTGCTGTATTCGGTCTAGGAACTGATGCATTTGTTCCAGCAATGCAGCACCTTCTTCAGGTGTGCCGTCAAGCTTGCGTGCGAGCTGATGAGGAATATCGACGGCTTGTTCCTTTAATGCTCGGCCTTGCGCTGTGAGTTCCACCAATACGCTGCGTTCATCGTTGCGGTCACGCGTACGCGTAATATGTCCTGCAGCTTCCAGCTTCTTAAGAAGCGGGGTCAACGTGCCTGAGTCGAGATAAAGCTTATTGCCAAGCGCGGTTACCGTAACATGGTCCTGCTCCCATAGGGCGAGCATTGTAACGTATTGCGTGTAGGTAAGGTCGATCTTCTCGAGCATTGGGCGATAAAGCTTAGTGATCTCGCGAGAGCAGGCATAAAAAGCGAAGCATATTTGATTGTCCAGTTTTAAAATTTCGTTGCTGTCCATGTTGTTGTCCTCCGTGGGAAGGTGAATTTGTTTGTTTAAAAGGCAATGAGCTAATGTTCTAAGTTTAACAAAATTAAATTGTGATAAATATAATATAGAGGAATGGACAATACACTGTCAATGCGCACAGCGACTCCTTATATTGTAGAGGGAGGACGAAGTGTGCTATAGTTACAGCGTTTATTTAATGGAGGAGTGAGAGCGATGTCTTATACTGCTAATGAGGTTGCAGAATGGATGCTGAACGAATTGAAGGAAAAAGGGATTTTGCATCAAAGCGCCGCAGTTGAGCATATAAAAAGCCATTTTGGCGAATCGTTTATATATGTGAATGAGCACGGCAACGCTTCAATCGACAAAGAAGTGAAAAAAATGTTCCGTAAGCTTCATAAGGGAAAGGCCGCTTGGGAGAGAGACGGTTTCTTCTGGGGCTGGAGCTAAACCGCATATTATTGTAGTGGGAAGCTGGGCGTTAAAGCCATAACGTCCATTTCTCATGAACAACTTGACAAAGGTAACTGTAATCATTAAACTTACAGTATGGAAGTCACCAATAGGACGTAGCTTAATCATAAAAGAAGCGTCTACTTTTTTAAAGCAAGTGTACCAAAAAAAGTTACAGTTAACGGGGTATTCTTACTATTAGGGATAGGTGGTGTTTGGAGATGAAATTCAACATAAGCGATTGGGTACAAGGTAAAACAAAAGATGGCGAGCTCATTCATGGTTTTGTCGAAACCATCGATATTTTGCAAGGATTTGTAACCGTGAGCGTTGTAAAGTCGGATAACGTAGAGGTTATAGGGAAAACTGTAGCCGTTCGTTCATCATGGCTCAAAAACGTATCCGAAATTACTATAAATGATGCGCAGGTTTTTCAAAATGCAATTGACTTAGCTTTAGATACATGGGACGAGGCTTGGTTTATGGAGCTGACCAATACGAAGAAAGCTAGCGAAGAAGCAGCTGAGGCTGGAGAGCGTTCGAAGGTATATTCATTTCCAGTCAATCGACTTGGTCAATCTGCTTAATCGAGCAGGTTTGCCTCCTATCACATCAT
This sequence comes from Paenibacillus sp. 01L418, assembly GCF_056400045.1. Lineage (NCBI taxonomy): Bacteria > Bacillati > Bacillota > Bacilli > Caryophanales > Paenibacillaceae > Paenibacillus > Paenibacillus sp. 01L418. Next base: position 3,921 of record NZ_JBFTSN010000208.1, on the reverse strand, counting down.
AGCACCAACGAAAAAAAAGGATGATGCCATGCGTGCCGCTGGTGTCATCCTTTTTTTGTATACCCGTGAAGCGGCATATAGCCATTTTGCCGCTGGGAGCATTACTTAAGCTGTAGTCCGATTCCAAGCGCTTGCGCTCGCTGGATGAAATAATCGGCTATCGCCATATCAAACACGGCCATACCCATCGGACAAAATAATATAGGCTCCGAATCGGAGATGCTGGCAAGCGCTTCGCGGCATATCACATCGGTTAGGGAGCTGGTTTGTGCTTCAGTTAAGCCGCACTCAAGATGGAGCAGCTCAATGTCAGTATTTTCGCGGCAAACCTCTACCCAATCGTCGACGATAATCGCGTTAATGCCGCTTATAGCTGCTGTTGTATAATCCCGTAAAGAAACATCGAGCAGAAGAGTGCCTTCAGCGGGAGGAGTATCGATATAACGCTGAGAGCTTACTGTGCAATTAATAATGAGATTGCACTCGTTATATAACTGCTGCCAGCTGCTGGCGAGACGCGTACAGTGGCGCAGTGCAGCGTCCACAGCAGCGAGGTCAGGGTTATCCAGCTCGCATCCGCGTATATCATACACCTGTATATCCTCTAAATGCTCTCCGAATAGGCGGCAGCACATATCATAATGAAGCCGGCCTACAGGTCCGAAGCCGATGATTCCAATCTTTAAGCTTTTTGATGCGGTGCGTGTTTTTAGATAATGGCGGATGAATAAACCGCTGACTGCAGCTGTCCGGGCAGCACTCGGCAGCGAGGTGCCCAGCATGGCGTAAGGAATGCCTGTTTCTGCGTTGTTGAGCAGTGTGACGCTGTGTGCCCTTGGCAAACCGGCGTCGATATTGCCTGGGAAGCTGGCGATCCACTTCATACCGGCAGTCTTTACCGACCCGCCGATGTAAGCAGGCATAGCTATGATGCGATTAGCTGGATTGCGATAACGCAGGTAGGGCTTTATCGGCTGTGCATAATCGCCTGAATCGATAATTTGCACCGCAACCTCTATGCTGTCAACAAGCTCTTCCCAGTGCAATCCGATAGTGCGAATATGTTCATCGCCGAGATATAGCACGGTCATGTTCCTCTCGTTTTTGGATTAGGGAGTGTGCTAAATTTCAGAGCGGATTCAGCCGAATTGCTGCTTTACCCACTCATCGTTGAATACGGTATCCATGTATCGCTCTCCGCGATCATGTATAATAACGACGCATATGGCATCATCGGGCAGCTCGTGCTCGATCGATTTTAAGGCATGGATAATCGCGCCAGAGGAAGGTCCTGCCAAAATCGATTCCTGCGCAACGAGCAGTCTGCAGCCATCGACCATATCTTTATCGGCTACCTTTATAGATTGATCCATAAACCTCGTCTGGGCAAAGGGCGGTATGATACCTGTTCCAAGTCCCGGGAAGCGGCGGTTGCCGTTCAAACCTCCGAAAATAACGCTGCCTGCCGCATCGACAGCTACCACTTTCGTGGATAGCTTATGCTCGCGCACATATTGCGAGCAGCCTAACATGGTGCCGCAGGTGCTGACGCCGCCGACAATAAAATCGACATGGCCCAGCTCTTCAACAATTTCGTGCATCGTACCCTCATAGTGAGACAAATAGTTGTTTTTATTCGCATATTGATTCGGCCAGAAGCTATTGGGAATGCGCTCTAATAATTGCTGTACTCGATTTAACCTTGCGGGCAGAAACTCACCTGTCACAATATCAGGCTCTTCAACCAGTTCGATCTCTGCGCCATAAGCACGCATGATGCGGATATTTTGCTGCGCCGCCTTCGGATCAATGACGCTTACGAATTTCATGCCGAGGTAGGAGCTGATGGCAGCGAGACTAATCGCCATATTCCCTGAGCTGGACTCAATGATGACGGAGCCGGGCCCGATCAAGCCTTCATCCCATGCTTTATTAATAATACGGGCGGCGGATCGGTCTTTGGCGCTGCCTCCTGGGTTTAGCAATTCAAGCTTTGCGAATACTTTAATGCCGCGATCGTTCGCAAACAGCTTCGAGAGCTGAACGAGCGGCGTATTCCCGATGATGGACAACAAATTTCTCTCCAAAGGCTAACACCCCTTAAAAATAAATTTTTTTGGATTTCACCGTCCCGCGTTCAAGTTGTTCATTTTCCGCTGCGCGTGTTACCGAAATGCCCTCAAGCATGCGATTTTGAATCATTTGTCCAATGTCCCCAATTTTATGCTCGATAGCATGCTTAATATGGACAAGCATTTCATCTTTCAGCGATTTGCTTTGAATATGAACAAGCAGCTTATTCTCACGGAGTCTTACTCGAAGCTGTGCGTCATGGATGTATTGGTGTACGACACTTTCGATATCGTATAGGCTGATTTTTTCCCCATGCTTCAGATCCGTGCCGATTCGCTTGGAGATACAGCTGAAGCATTGCCGCTGCTTGCCGTCTATGCAGATGGTTTGAAAATCACGCACGACGTCGTAGGTGACGTACCTCATAGCTGGGAACAATGAACGTACAAAAGAGGTTAATGCGAGAACGRCTTCGTTCTCTTTCAGCGGTTCAAAGCTGTCGTCGATTTGCTCTGCCGGTATTGCCTCGGCATAAATGTCATCAGCGATGACATATAGCCCAAGCTCATGTGAATAGGAGGCGATTGCTCCAACTTCAATCGAGCCATACGTGTCTAAAATATGCTGCGGCTCGATTCCAAACCGTTCGGCCATGTTGTGCTGCCACTGGAGCGGGGCGATTTCGCCGACCACTATTATTTTTTTGATGCCAAACTGCTTCGGTTCCTTCGCGTGAGAGACGATAGCATCCAAAATCGACGGCATCGTATAAAGAAGCTCTGGTCGATAGGATTCCAGCCTCGCAATATGCTCTTCAATCGGGAGTGAGAACGACAGGGAATCCGCCTCCAAGCCAAGCCGCTCAAAGATGGTCAGCGCTGTGTTTGCTGCATGCCCTGTACCCATGTCGGCTAATGCTCTGCGAATAGGGACGGGAGGCTCAGCGGCAGTACTGGCTGCACTGGCGCTGGTGGTCAGCCAATCCTGAAAGCAGGCTGTTTTTGCATCGATATAACTCTCGTCATCTTCCTTTGAATAATAAATCGCTTTGCGAACGCCTGATGAAGTGCCTGAGGTTTTGTAAACGGACAAACCTTCCTCTTCTCGAGCTCTCCCCGTAAAATAATGCTGCTCCAAAATGTCCGACGTGATGAGCGGAAGATCAGACAACTGGCAAACTTGCGGATCTATTCCATCCTGTTGAAGAAGGGTGTTGTACCAGGGGTGATGCTGGACGATTCGCTTGATATGCGGATGAAGCAAAGCTAGTGGTGACATTTGGTGTTGAGCCTCCTGTAGGACAAATATCTCGAATGAATGCGTTAATTAAGCATATGTCGTTTGCGCCTCTAGGTTCTGATTATGGGGACAAACGCCTACATCCATTTCGTTCAAGCTTCGTATGCTAATAAGAGTGAATCATGAGGCAGTAGTATATTGTGAGAGAGAGGGTGGCTGCTATATCGTTTATGAAAAAACATCGTCGTACGGTTGCGGATAAGTGGGCCAAATCGGAAGTGATGAGACGTGACTCGGTGTTAAAGAATCATTTGCCGGAAGCGGAGATGATGACAAGGAAGAGCCTGCTTAAAATGTTAAAACAGTGGGGGATGGTGTATGTAAAGCCGATCAGAGGTGGACAGGGGAGAGGTGTGATGAGGGTAGAGCTTGACGAGGAGGGCTTTCGGCCCTATTCGTACCAGCTTGGAGAAAAAAGGTTGGCTTTTTTCACCTATAAAGCGGCTTATCGGTCTATTTTGAGAGATTCGAAAAGGAAGGCTTACCTAGTGCAAAAAGGGATTCGCTTGCTGAGGCATAAGGGGCGTCCATTTGATATAAGGCTCGTGG
>NZ_JBFTSN010000207.1:0-11062 GCF_056400045.1 Paenibacillus sp. 01L418 | reverse complement strand
ATCCTAAGTAATGCCGAGTGTTACCGGATAGACAATTAAGCTCGACTACGGGCATAAAGGAGAGTGCAATATGCTGGCGAAACGTATCATTCCTTGTCTTGACGTGAAGGATGGCCGCGTTGTGAAGGGTGTTAATTTTGTGAACCTGCGCGATGCGGGCGACCCAGTCGAGCTGGCGGCCACTTATGACCAAGAGGGCGCAGATGAGCTTGTATTTCTAGATATATCGGCTTCCGTTGAAGGGCGTGCGACGATGATTGAAGTGGTCAAGCGGACCGCTGGGGAAATTACGATTCCGTTTACGGTAGGCGGCGGCATATCTCATGTCGATGATATGAAGCGGCTGCTGCGCGCCGGCGCGGACAAAATCGGCATAAATACAGCTGCGGTTTTAAACAAGGCACTCATTCAAGAGGGGTCACGCAAGTTTGGATCACAGTGCATCGTGGTGGCGATTGATGCGAAGTTTAATGCTGAGTGGGGCGAATGGGAAGTTTACACGCACGGCGGACGCAAAACGACTGGCATTAAGGCGCTCGAATGGGCACGTGAAGTGGAGAAGCTAGGCGCGGGTGAAATTTTGCTGACCAGCATGGATGCCGATGGCACCAAAGACGGCTTCGACATCAAGCTCACGCAGGCGGTGTCAGATTCGCTAGGCATTCCCGTCATTGCTTCGGGCGGAGCGGGTAGAGTTGAGCATTTTAACGATGTATTCCAAATGGCACATGCGGATGCGGCTCTAGCTGCGACGATTTTTCACTATAAAGAAATGACGATTCGTGAAGTGAAGGACGATTTGCGCTTGAAGGGAGTAGAGGTACGATGACGGAAAACAATCATAATGAACTTATCTCAAAAATCAAATGGGACGATGCGGGGCTAGTACCAGCTATTGTTCAAGATGTGCAAAGCAAAGAAGTGCTTATGATGGCTTATATGAATAAGGAATCACTTCAGCTATCCGTTGAATCCGGCGTGACTTGGTATTGGAGCCGATCGCGTAATGAGCTTTGGAACAAAGGAGCGACAAGCGGCAATACGCAGCGCATCGTTTCTTTGGCTTATGATTGCGACGGTGATACATTGCTCGTTAAGGTGGAGCAAAAAGGTCCAGCTTGCCACACAGGGCGCTATAGCTGCTTCTTTAATTCGGTTGAAGTAGCTGGGAACACAGATGCTTCTTCAGAGGCTGGACAATCCGCTGCAGACCGCTTCGCTACGCTTGGACAACTAGAGAGCGTGATTGCCGAGCGTTACGCAGAGCGCCCTGAAGGCTCTTACACCTCATACCTGTTCGATAAAGGTGTAGATAAGATTTTGAAAAAAGTAGGCGAAGAAGCATCCGAGGTGATCATAGCAGCGAAGAATAAAGATAACGACGAGCTTCGCAGCGAGGTTGGCGATCTTATTTTTCACCTGATGGTATTGCTTCGTGAACGTGGATTGCCGCTAGATGATGTAATCAGTGAAATTAACAATCGTCACGGCAAGCCAACAACAAATAAAATGAGATAATGGAAGCTGAATGATAAATGACAGCAGAAAGGCCGGTACGCACATGTTTATCGATTACCATACGCATCATGCTCGCTGTGGTCATGCCGTCGGAGAGCTAGAGGAATATGTAAAGAAGGGCATAGAGATCGGACTCGTGCAGCTCGGCCTTTCCGATCATATGCCTCTGCTCCATGTTGACCCTGCTACTTATTATCCGGAAATGGCTATGCCGATGGATGAGCTTCCGCGTTATGTGGAGGAATGCCTTGCGCTTAAGGAAAAATATAAGGGACAAATCGACATACGTGTTGGGCTTGAAGGCGATTATATCGAGGGCTGCGAGGAGCAGATCGCTGCGATCGTGAACGCGTACCCTTGGGACTATGTGATTGGCTCTGTTCATTTTCTTGGGGAGTGGGACATCACCGATTTCCGGCAAACGGGAGGCTGGGAAGGCCGCAATCGTATGGCTGTATACGAACAGTACTACGCAGCCGTGGGCAAAGCAGCCGCAAGCGGGCTCTATGACTACATTGGACATATTGATGTCATCAAGCGTTTTGGCTTTCTGCCGGAGGAAAATGTTACCCATTTGGAGAACGCTGCACTAGAGGCAGTCAAGAAGCATGGACTTGCGATTGAGCTCAACGCATCGGGCCTTCGCACACCTGCAGCAGAGATGTTTCCGAGCCGTAGAATGCTGGAATATGCACTGGAACTAGGCATTCCGCTGACGGTTGGTTCGGATGCTCACCAGCCTGAAAGACTAGGCCAATATTTGGATCAAGCCTACGATTTGCTCAAAGAAGTTGGCTTTAAGCAGCTTGCGACATTTAATTGTCGAAAATTAGTGATGATTGATTTTTGAAATATCGTAAATTCCATGTATAATATAGATGATCAAATAAGCTTTGTCGAATGATCCGGCAAAGACGAGTACTTGTTCCGTCAAATTAATTGGTTTTAACGCTCAGGAGGGTATCATGTTAAGCGACAAGGTGCGTATTTTTTCGGGTTCGTCTAATCCGGTATTGGCTCAGAAAATTAGTGCAGAGCTTGGTCTGACGCTAGGTGCGATCAAGATGTCCCGTTTTAAAAGCGGAGAGATTTACGTGCATTACGAGGAAACGATTCGGAATTGCGATGTATTTCTCGTACAATCATTCTCACATCCAATCAACGAGCATTTTGTCGAATTGCTTGTTATGATTGATGCGGCGAAGCGTGCTTCCGCAAGAACGGTCAACATCATCATGCCTTATTACGGTTATGCGCGTCAGGAGCGCAAAGCAGCACCTCGGGAGCCGATTTCAGCGAAAATGCTGGCGGATGTGCTCACGACAGTAGGAGCGAACCGAGTGATTACAATCGACCTACATGCTCCAGCTATTCAAGGCTTCTTCAACATTCCAGTCGATCATATGACTGCGCTAGATTTAATCAGCGATTATTTGAAGTCGAAAAACATCAAGAACCCGGTTGTTGTATCGCCGGATGCAGGACGTGCTTCAACTGCTGAGAAGCTAGCGAACTACTTGGATACATCGTTTGCGATTATGATCAAGAAACGCCCTGCGCATAATGAATCAGTTATCACACATGTTATCGGTGATGTCGAAGGTCAAACTCCGATTATTATCGAGGATCTCATCGATACGGGATCTACGATTGTTAACGTTGTGGAAAGCTTGAAGGAGCGCGGCGCTGAGGATGTATTTGTATGCGCAACGCATCCGTTATTCTCCGGCTCTGCCATTGAGCGTTTGGATCATCCCAATATTAGAGAAGTCATCGTAACAGACTCAATCAGCTTGCCGGAATCGACTCCTGAACGCTTCAAGGTGCTTTCCGTTGCGCCGTTGCTTGCAGAAGCAACACGCATTATTTTGGAGGGCGGCTCCATTAGCACATTGTTCAAAAGCAATGGTGTCTAAACGTTCAAATGGAATGCAGAACTAACGAAATGAATAGTAATGCCGCGGGAAATCGCGGGTGGTGTATTTGCCATCCGCGATTTTCCCACATATTCTTTCATGTTCTCAGGGGTATTGCTATGGTATAATCGTATAAAATCGGAAGTAACGGGAGGTGCCTTGCGGGTGAAAGAAAAGAAACGAGTTGCCGTAGATCAACAGACGAAAGTCATACCGGTTCAATGGGACGCTACGTTTTTTTTCGAACGTGCGGTTCGATCGCTTGATCGGCTCCATTATGACAAGGCACTTAAATATTTTCGTCGCGCCGTCGAATACGAGCCGGAGAATCCGGTAAACCATTGTAATATGGCCGGCATTCTTTCTGAAATGGGCAACTATGAGGAATCGAATAAAATCCTCGGTTGGATTGTAGATGAGCTTGATCCGACGATGACGGAGTGCCATTTCTATATGGCGAACAATTTTGCTAATTTAGAACAATATGAAGCAGCCGAGGGCTCGCTTATTCGATATTTGGAAGAGGACTCCGAAGGACAGTTTCTGGATGAAGCGGAAGATATGATGGATCTACTGCATTTTGAACTGGAGCGTCCTACTCGTCTAACCAACATTAAGTCTCGTGAAGGCATGGTCGAGCATGATTTGGCGCGCACGCTGCTGGAGGAAGGTAAATTCACTGAGGCTGTGCGCATTTTGGAGAAAATTATCGAAGGACAGCCAGATTTTTTAGCTGCTCGAAATAATTTGGCATTGGCCTACTACTATATGGGCATGTTCGATAAAGCGATGGATACGATACATGAAGTGCTTGATCTTGAAGCGGGCAACCTGCATGCGCTGTGCAACCTTGCTATTTTTTATCAGCACAAGAACGATGAAAAAAGCTTGAAGCCGCTTGTTGAGCTGCTTGCGAAGACGGTACCGTTCCATCAAGAGCATGTGTTTAAACTGGCAACAACAATGGGCATCTTAGGAGAGCATGGTGCTGCTTATAAGCATTTCACCAGACTTCTCAAAGATTCAGAGCTCACTCAGGATCCAAGCCTGTATCATTACGCGGCTGTTGCAGCTTGCAATATCGGACGTTTGCAGGAAGCAGAGCGCCTATGGAAGCAGACAATCAAGCTTGATCCAAAATCAAGCATTCCTCTTTATTATATGGAGCAGCTTGAGCTAGTACGAAGCGGGCAGCAGACGGCTGCCATCAGCTATCACTATCATTTGCCGTTCGAAGAGCAGTTTAAGCTATGGGAGAAATCCTCCGATGGCATTCCCGATCATCTTAAGCGCGATCCGCTAGTACGCTCGTCGTTCTTCTGGGCGCTGCGTCATGGTGATCAGGACACGAAGCTACAGGTTATTCAGGCTCTAGGGATGATCGCTGACAGCGAAGTGAAGGATGTTCTTCAGACGTTTTTGCTCGAGAAGGAAGAGGATGATTATTTAAAACGGATTGCCATCTTTGTACTCAGAACGATGGGCGTACAAGAGCCTTTACATGTGGTGCTGGAAGGCAAAGAAACGGTCATTGAGCCGAACCGGGTCCCTTCAAGTCTGCCTGTATGGGAAGATAAATGGCAGGCTGTTGCAGATATCGCTCTTGATCGCATGAGCAAGCAGTATGATTTGGTTCAGCAGCATGATTTGATGACCTTATGGGTGGAATTTTTGACGCGAGTATATCCAGATGCTCCGAAGCTTACGAAGCCGGAGAGCTGGGCGGCCGCATTAGAATATTTGACTGCAAAAATGCATCGTCGTGCTATCTCCTATCACGAGGTTTCCACCAGATACGGTACATCTATTGCGACAGTCAGCAAGAACGTCAAGATTATTGATGAAGTTTGCGGCATCAAAGAAAAGATGAAGTCGATGAGTTCCGTCTTCTTTACGCAAGAATTACAGGACGAATAAACTTTTACGAGGTGAAGCTTATGTACAAATCAATTATTATCGGTACTGGTCCTGCGGGGCTTACAGCAGCTATTTATTTGGCTCGCGCTAACATGAGCCCACTCATTATTGAAGGTCCAGAACCGGGCGGTCAATTGACGACAACAACAGAGGTTGAGAATTTCCCTGGTTTCCCGGAAGGGATTATGGGTCCTGAACTTATGGAAAACATGCGTAAGCAAGCGGAGCGCTTTGGCGCTAAGTTTATTACGGGTTGGGTTAATAGCGTGGATATGTCAGAGCGTCCATTCAAGCTTCAAGTGGAAGGCCACGGCGAGCTTGTTGGGGAGAGCATCATTATTTCTACTGGTGCATCGGCCAGATACCTCGGCATTCCAGGCGAGAAAGAAAACGTTGGCCGCGGCGTAAGCACATGTGCAACTTGCGATGGCTTCTTCTTCCGCGGTAAAAAAATTATCGTAGTGGGCGGCGGCGACTCTGCGATGGAGGAAGCAAACTTCCTTACTCGTTTTGCTTCAAACGTAGAGCTTGTTAACCGTCGTGATGAGCTTCGCGCATCCAAAATCATGCAGGATCGCGCTCGTGAGAACGAGAAAATCAGCTGGAGCTTAAACCGCACACCGGTTGAGGTTGTAGCAACTGGCATGGGTGTTACTGGACTTAAAGTTCGTGACAACGAGACAGGTGAAGAGGATGTTATTGAGACAGACGGAATCTTTATCGCTATCGGCCATACGCCAAACACGAAATTCCTAGCAGGTCAAATCGATACAGACGATCATGGTTACATTGTTGTAAAACCAGGTACATCTGAAACGAATGTACCGGGCGTGTTCGCTTGTGGAGATGTTCAAGACAGCAAATATCGTCAAGCAATTACAGCAGCAGGCAGCGGTTGTATGGCTGCACTGGATTGTGAAAGATATTTGGAGGGTGCAATTACGCATGACTGGAGCAAATCGCTTTAATACTTGACGAGTTGCAACATAAGATAAAGAAGGGGCTATACCAGCAGAGCGACATGCTTGAAGGTATAGCTTTTTCATTAAATGCTGAAGGCGTTTTTTCCAAGCCCAGAATGGTTGATTTGCCAGTATTCCTCTATCTTGACCAGAGGATGAAGGTCGCTTATAGTGTTACAAGAGAAGATTAACATATTGATGAGGTGGACTAGTGATGTCTGAGAAGATTTACGTTGGAGTCGATGTCGGCGGAACTGCTATTAAAGTAGGTATTTGTAATTCGGATGGGCAATTGCTCCAGACGTACGAGGGGCCGACGGAGGCGAGTAAAGGAACGGACACTATCCTTCAAAATATTGCGAAATATGCACAACAAATCGTAGTGGAATCGGACTATGATTGGGAGCAAGTTGACGGGGTAGGCGTTGGTATTGCTGGTTTCTTAGATATTCCAAACGGAATTGTGAAATYTGCACCAAACTTAAAAATCGAGAACGTCAATCTTAAGGCTTATTTGGAGCAAGAGCTGAATAAGACAGTTAAAGTTAATAATGATGCGAATGTTGCTGCACTAGGCGAAGCTTGGGGCGGAGCGGGCAAAGGCATCGCGCACTGCGTATGCTACACACTCGGCACAGGCGTAGGCGGCGGCATAATTATAGATGGTAAAATCGTTGAAGGTTCTATGGGTATGGCTGGCGAGCTTGGTCATATGGCTATCGTGCCTGATCTTGAAGCTATTGTATGCGGCTGCGGCAAAATTGGCTGCTTGGAAACGGTATCCTCTGCAACAGGTATTATCCGTATGGCAAAGGATGCGGTGGAACGCGGCGATCGTAYATCGCTTTCACTTGTTGAGGATATTATGGCGAAGGATGTTCTTGATGCGGCTAAAGCAGGAGACGAAGTAGCAACTCGCATCGTAAACCGTGCTGCTTATTATTTGGGTAAATCAATGGCGATGATCGCTATTGTATTGAATCCGCAATATTTCATCATTGGCGGCGGCGTTTCGAAGGCTGGAGAATTTTTATTCGAGCAAATTCGTGAAGTATTCGACAAGTATACACAGGATCAAGCGAAAGAAAATGTGCAAATCGTAGCGGCAACACTAGGCAACAACGCTGGCGTTGTAGGCGCAGCCGGCCTTATTCTAAGAGGTTAATTTCATAGTTGTAAATGACGAAGAGACTTTGCATCTGCAAAGTCTTAGCCTATTCTTACGAAGTAGGTTTGCGTTCGCAAACCTTAAGCGTATTCTTACGAAGTAGGTTTGCCCTAGCAAACCTTAAGCATATCCTTACGAAGTGACTTTGCATTCGCAAAGTCTAAGTGTATCCTTACGAAGTGACTTTGCATTCGCAAAGTCTAAGCGTATCCTTACGAAGTGACTTTGCATTCGCAAAGTCTAAGCGTATCCTTACGAAGTGACTTTGCATTCGCAAAGTCTTTAGGAGGTTTATTCATGGAAACGACAGCAGCAGTAGCAAAGCTTGTCATAATAACCGGGATGTCTGGCGCGGGCAAGACCATTGCTGTCCAAAGCCTGGAGGATCTCGGTTTCTTCTGCGTAGATAATCTGCCGCCCGTTCTTATTCCTAAATTTGCAGAGTTGATCGATCAGTCGAACGGTAAAATCGGCAACGTTGCGCTTGTTATCGATTTGCGCGGGCGTGAATTTTTCACGGCGCTTTCGGAGTCGTTGGCCTATATCAAGGAGCATTATACGATTAGCTGTGAAATCTTATTTTTGGATGCAACTGATTCTGTCTTGGTTCAGCGCTATAAGGAAAGCCGACGTCGTCATCCGCTGGCGCCTGAGGGCATGCCGCTTGAGGGCATTCGCAACGAACGTCGCCTGCTTGAGGATTTAAAGGGCTGGGCATCACAGGTTATTGATACGAGTATTTTGAAACCAGCACAATTGAAGGAACGTATTATTTCTCATTTTACACACCTAGAGCAAAACAGCTTGTCGATAAATGTAACTTCCTTTGGCTTTAAATATGGCATTCCTATCGATGCGGATTTGATCTATGATGTTCGTTTCTTGCCTAATCCGCATTATGTCGAGCATCTGCGCCCAAATACTGGTCAAAATCCCGATGTATATGAATACGTTATGAAATGGCCTGAAACTCAGCAATTTCTAACGAAGCTGCTGGATATGTTGCAATTCCTTATTCCGCTTTATCGTAAGGAAGGGAAAAGTCAGGTTGTTATCGGTATTGGCTGTACTGGCGGTAAGCATCGTTCCGTTGCTATAGCAGAATATTTGGGACGCATGCTCGGCAGCAGTGATACGGAACGTGTGCGTGTCAGCCATCGCGATGCCGAACGTGACAAGCATTGACGAGGTGAGAAAATGCAAAGTAGACACAAGATAATGAGACGGCCTAAAATCGTCGTAATTGGCGGCGGTACAGGTCTCTCTGTTATGCTGCGAGGTCTTAAGGAGAAGCCGCTCGATATTACCGCGATCGTTACGGTTGCCGATGATGGCGGGAGCTCGGGCATTTTACGCAATGAGCTGCAAATTCCGCCTCCGGGTGACATTCGGAACGTACTTATGGCATTAGCGGATGCTGAGCCGCTGCTGACTGAGGTTCTTCAGTATCGTTTCAAAACGGTACCGGGACTTGCAGGCCACAGCCTTGGCAATCTTATGCTGGCAGCAATGACCGATATATCCGGCGACTTTGTAACGGGGATTCGTGAGCTGAGCCGTGTGTTAGCGGTTCGAGGACGGGTTCTGCCCGCAGCGAATCAGGCTATCGTACTTAAAGCGGAAATGGCTGATGGCAGCATTGTCACAGGGGAATCCATGATTCCTAAAGCTGGCAAGGTCATTAAACGAGTATTTTTGGAACCAGCCGATGTCGAACCGCTGCGAGAGGCGGTCGAGGCCATCGAACAGGCCGATGCTATTTTGATTGGACCGGGCAGCTTATATACAAGTATTATTCCAAACTTGCTAGTTCCTAAACTGGCAACTGCGATCGTGGAATCAGAAGCCGTAAAATTATTTGTATGTAATGTAATGACGCAGCCTGGGGAAACTGATAACTATTCGGTAGGCGATCACCTTGATGCCATTCATGCTCATATCGGTCAACATCTATTCGATTATGTCATTGTAAATGACGGCGAAATTCCGCCGCAAATCGAAAGCAGATATGCTGAGCTTGGTGCAAAGGCCGTCCATTTGGATTTAGATGCAGTTACGCAAAAGGGTTATGAAGTCATTGCGGATCGGTTAGTATTGTTTCGCACTTTTCTTCGGCATGATGCCGAACGCTTAAGCCATCATATTTATAAGCTGGTAGAGAACTGGATGTTACGAAAGAGGTGATACACAATGTCATTTGCGGCCCAAACAAAGAAAGAGCTGACATTAATTGAAGCGGACAGCTGCTGTGAGATAGCGGAGCTATCTGCACTCATACGGATGAATGGTTCGGTTAGCGTATCTAGCCGCAAAGTCGTTTTGGACATCTCAACGGAAAATGYCGCGATTGCCAGAAGGATTTATTCCCTGCTCAAAAAACATTATGATGTGCATGTAGAACTGCTTGTCCGTAAAAAGATGAGATTGAAAAAAAACAACGTGTATATTGTCCGTATACCGGCTAGAGTTCAGGAAATATTAAGCGAGCTCAAAATTGTATCGGAAGGTTTTATGTTCAATTTAGGCATCGATAAGGAAATCATTCGCAAGCCTTGCTGCAAACGCTCCTATCTACGGGGTGCGTTTCTTGCTGGCGGATCGGTTAACAATCCAGAAGGTTCATCTTATCATTTGGAAATCTCTTCGATGTACCAAGAGCATTGTGAGTCGTTAGTTGACCTTGCGAACAAATTTGATCTTAACGCGAGATGCATTGAGCGGAAAAAGGGATTTATCTTCTACATCAAAGAGGGCGAGAAAATAATCGAGCTCCTCAATATTATTGGTGCGCACCAAGCTCTGTTCAAGTTTGAAGATGTTCGAATCATGCGCGACATGCGCAATTCAGTAAACCGGATCGTAAACTGCGAAACGGCCAATCTAAATAAAACGATCGGTGCAGCTGTTCGTCAGATCGAGAACATTAAGCTGCTTCAACGTGAAGTAGGACTGGATAGCTTGCCTGATAAGCTGAAGGAAGTAGCTGAGATAAGGCTTCAGCATCCGGATATGAATTTGACAGAGGTCGGCGAAATGCTCGGAGGAAAGGTCAGTAAGTCAGGCGTAAACCATCGTTTGCGCAAAATCGACGCACTTGCGGAAAAAATCCGTGGTGTCTGAACTTTTATCCTAGTGCATCAGCTGGTATAATGATATAATAATTTAAAATGACGCAATTTTTAAAGATAAGAATAAGCAGCATTGATACTTACACATCTTATCTTTGTCCGGAAACGAGCTTTTGCAGCCAGAAGACGGCAAACAGAGCCGTATAAGCTTTTGCCGCATGCTAATGATTGAGAAAAATATAGGGGGTATGGTTTCCATGACAAGGCTTCCGGTTGTTGTTCGTCTTAAGACTGGACTACATGCAAGACCAGCAGCATTATTCGTACAAGAAGCGAACAAATTTTCCTCCGAAGTATTTGTAGAGAAAGACGACAAAAAAGTAAACGCTAAATCCATAATGGGTATTATGAGTTTGGCTATCAGTTCTGGCACTGAAGTATCCATTAGTGCCGAGGGTTCGGACGCAGAACAGGCTGTAAACGCTTTAGTCGCTTTGGTAAGCAAAGAAGAGC
>NZ_JBFTSN010000206.1:0-11112 GCF_056400045.1 Paenibacillus sp. 01L418 | reverse complement strand
CTATGATCCTGTTCGTTATTCGAACAAAGTTCTCTTTATTGAATGTATCTACACTAACACTAGTCCGATGTTTAGGCATAATGACACTATAGTTAGATCCTGGAGAAGTTCCTTTGTACAAATTGAAAAATATGAATATTAGTGGATTGATAAGCAAATTTTCACTACGATGCAGAAAGATAGTAAGCAAGATTAAAATAAACAGCATCTCGAATAATTGCTGCGATGTTGTATTGTCGTTAATTAAATTGAAGGTGAAGAATGGAAGAAGAAAAAAAGACAAGAAATCACTCATAGTGGTGTTTGCCAGATTTTCAGATGTTATTACAACGTTTGACTTCAACTTACTATTAGTGGCCATTCGGATTCTTACAAATGCCAACAATATAATAAGTATGAGTAACGAAGCCAAGAACATTAACAAAAACATATTCACATTTTTATCTATATTCCTAATCATTAACAAAAGAAATAAAGGAAACTGAGCTCCAATCAAATAAAGGAAGTAAAATAAGAAATAAACTCTCCTCACCACCTTCGCACTTGCTTATTGGAAGTATATAATCCAGCTTATGCCGTAACAGTTGCAGATTTGTTTAGCTTACCGAAGGTCTTGTAATATACAAGTTCCCCTTCAATGTTCTGGGCCATTCTATTTGAGAACAAATACGTAAGAAACAGTGATGCAATCTTTCCATCCGTAACAGTTAGCTTGTTCGTACTAATATCAAAATTCACACCTACCTGATACTCCATACAGAAGGTAGATATTGCTTTCTCATTTTTTTTAACATAAGCTTTCATCTCAGTCTTATTCATCCTAATCATTGAAACCGAACGAGCCATGTAACCTTTSTTTAACTCTGGAACCGCTAAATCAAACCCTTCTATCAGTTGACTATCAGTTAGTGTCTTCATAGCTTCTAGTTTCTTGCGTAATATTTGGCTATCGAAAGAAAATGCTTTCTCAAAATATTCCACTGAAGCTATGTAGTAGCTCTTAGCTGTCATTAAGAATGATATGTTGTTCTTTAACTTGTAGTATTTTTTCTCCTCGATATTCTTCAATTGGTTTTTGAGTAGTGTTCTAATACTGGTCGTTGCAAGGCTAGTATGGGATTGATTGCAGAAGGCTAGTATTTTAGAATTGCCAATCAACAACCTATGTACTATCAATTTGACTTCATCATTGGGCGGATAACCGTTTCCTTCGTAATTGTGAATTTTAATTTCAGGTTGATCTTCACTATTCTCCCTATGGCTAATGGCGTACTCTGAATTTTCTGCAAATGCTTCTTGAATCCTGTTTGAGCTGAGGAGTAATCCATCGTTATTATACTTATATATAAAATCAGGATCTTTGTCCTCTAGCCTGTACTCCTCTACATACTTACTACTAAGTAATTTCATTTCATCAATTATTATTTTTCTATCGCTTATAGTCATATCGATATTTTTTATGTACCAATTCTTATATGAGCTCGAAACCTTAACAAAGAAAGAAGTATCATACACTACATGATCCCAAAAGGTATCTAATGTGATTCCCTGTGTTACAAGATCAACATCGCTCAGTATTTCTTCAATCAACTTCTCCAACTCAATCCCCCCTTGCATCAGTAAGTTCGACATAGATCGTCAGTTACCTGCTTTCATTTGACCGAACTGTAAATATCAATTAGACTTCTGAATAGTACGTTACTTAGGAGCAACCAACATGCCTGAATATCAATATGGAAACACAACGATTGAATATACATTGGAACAAAAACCTGAAGCCAAGGATATCATTATTTCAGTCGATTGGATTGATGGCGTTAAAGTTATATCACCGCCATCGGTTGACGAATTAAAGCTACAGGAAGTACTACATAAGAAGTCTCCATGGATCATGAGCAAATGGTTTGAGTTCGAAGAGATAACGACGCCACCGAATCCCAAAGTATACGTAAGTGGTGAAAAGTTCCTCTATATTGGAAGATCATATCGACTCAAAGTGCAGAAGGTGAACATGGATACCCCATCTCTAATGTTTCAAAAAGGCCGCTTCAATGCTTCTGTATCCTCCAAATTGACGAACACTGAAGTTTCTGAGCTTCTGCGCCCCCTTTTTGTTAACTGGTACATGCAACATGGACAAGCTAAGCTTAACGAGAGGTTGCATATATATGCTCCCAAGATGGGTGTATCCCCTTTTAAGCTGCAACTTAAGGATCAAAAAATGCGTTGGGGATCTTGTACGATGGATAATGCCATATACATCAATTGGCGCATCATGATGGCACCGATGAAAGTAATTGATTATGTACTTGTCCATGAAATGGGCCATTTGAAGTATCCAAACCATTCGGCAGACTTTTGGCAGTTCGTGCGTACCATCTTGCCTGATTACGATGCACGTAAAGATTGGCTTAGGGTCAATGGCCCATTATTAACGCTATAACAAAACCAGTCCGTTATCTCTTGTAATGTACCTCAGCCAGTGCTGCCAGCTTCAAAGTTAGCTCTTCGAGTTGATCTTTCGGGCATTTTGCCACGCGGAGTTGCTGCTTTATCTTTTGCCTCATCTCCCGCTTGACGTCATCTTTATTTGTCCACTCAATGACAGCATGCTCGATAATCTTCTCTGTAAGGATGAGCGTCAAATCCCTCAGTACTTCCTTATCGTCCTCTGAAACGAAATATTGCTCCAGCATCTGATAAAATGGATACTGCTCCCGTGCCAAACCTTGTATCTGGCTTTTGGTGGCGGTATCCCGCATGCCATCGATGATTCCGCGAAGCTTTTCTGCATACTCCAAAATATCCATCTGAAGCTGCTTACGCGCCTCGATCAGCTTCTCCAGCTTCTCTTTCAATGAAGTATAATACACAGGGTTTTCTTGAATCTTGACCCTGATTTCATGGCGTATCGCATGCTCCATCTCGGAAGCTTTGGCTTCGTTGCTATTAAGCTCATCTACCTTCTTCTCGAACTTACTGGATAAGATATCAATGGGTTCATGCAAGATTTCAACGGAAGAAGCTCGCATATGCTCCGCAATTAGCTGCTTAACCTTCTCGCCGCAATCCGAGATATCCATGCTTTCATCACGGTAACGGGACTTCGCTAGCTGGCGAACCTTGCCTACAAATTGAAGATCACTAACATATGGTTGCGCCCTCGGATCTGGCATGATCATATCCATGCTTGAAGCGAACCGCTTAAAGGCTAGCTCAAACTGTTGCCGAACATCCTCTGGCTCAAGAACCTGGATACACGACTCCACATCATCTTTTCGGATGTAGTCAAAGAACTTCATCGCTGCTCTGTGGCGGGTCTGAAGACGTGGAATCTCGCTATCTATAGGCATGAGAGCACCTTGGATGTCTTGCTTAGAGAAAATAGCCAGCGCCTTCTCCAAGAAACGTGACACACCAAAGTAATCGACAATCAGGCCGTAATCCTTCTTCTCGTAGGTACGATTGGTTCTTGCTATCGCTTGAAGCAGGTTATGTTCCTTGAGTGGCTTATCCAAATACATGACCTGTTCAATGGGTGCGTCGAATCCAGTAAGCAGTTTATCACAAACGATAATGAAAGCTAGCTTATCTTCAAACAGCGGCTTCTTAAAGCGAGCAATTATGGCTTTCTCATCATCTTTGCTAATATGATGCTTCTTAAGGTGCTCCTTATCGTCTGTACCCGCCGAGAATACGATAGCCGAGTCAAGATCACTGAGCTCGTCCAGCTTCTCCTTGTACATAACTGCCGCTTCGCGTGTGACCGCTACGATCTGCGCCTTGAACCCATTAGGCATGATATGAGTTTCATAATGTTTGATAATGTCGAGTACAATCTGCTCGATACGCTTAGGTGATGCAATAATAGCCTCTTCCGTAGCGTACTTTTTCATGATTCGCTCCCGCGTCTTCTCGTCATACTCACGGAATTTACGGTCAAACAACTGATCTAACGTTTCGCCCTCTACATGCAATTGCGTTAGTCTTGCCTCATAGAAGATCGGTACGGTTGCGCCGTCATCAACCGCTTGTTCGATTGTGTATTTATCGATATAAGGA
This sequence comes from Paenibacillus sp. 01L418, assembly GCF_056400045.1. Classification (NCBI taxonomy): domain Bacteria; kingdom Bacillati; phylum Bacillota; class Bacilli; order Caryophanales; family Paenibacillaceae; genus Paenibacillus; species Paenibacillus sp. 01L418. The sequence continues at coordinate 7,050 of NZ_JBFTSN010000206.1, read as the reverse complement.
CCAAACGTGCGCGTCGTGCTCTTATCTTCCTTATCAATCGGTGTTCCCGTAAAGCCCAAATAACAGGCATTCGGTAGCCCTGTGCGCATGTTCATGGCTAGGCCTTTATACTGCGACCGATGGCTTTCGTCGACCATAACAATGATGTTCTCTGCATCGGAGAGCTCAGGGAATTTGTCTTCGTCATTACTCGTTTGAAACTTCTGTACAAGTGTCATGACCGTCGAGCCTGGGCCCTTCCTTAGTAGCTCTTTAAGCCGAGCCACACTAGAAGCCTGTTGTGGATTGGCGAATCCGCAGCGGCGGAATGTCTTCGTAATCTGATCATCCAAATCTGAACGGTCTGTTACGATGACAATGCTAGGGTTCTTCAAAGATTCAATGCGACGTAGCTTAACAGCTAAATAAAGCATTGTAAGGGATTTGCCGCTGCCCTGCGTATGCCACACGACCCCTCCGCGTTCACGAGGTGACTTTGCGGTCATCAATCGGTTAATGGCTTTATTGACCGCACGGAACTGCTGGTATCTAGCTAGCTTCTTGATCATTCGTCCATTCTCAGGTTCAAAGACGATGAAGTTCTGGATGAGATCGAGCAAATTAGATTTCGAGAGCATACCCGTGACAAGTATATCTTGAGGCGTCGGATGATCGCCTACTTCGGGAGACGTTAATGGATATGGATCTTTCCACTCTCCAAAATGCTTAAGCTGCGCGCCTATTGTACCTGCTTTAGCTCGGTCATTGCTCGTTGCGATCATGAACTGATTATAGTGGAATAGGTATTCACATTGACCTTGATATCTTCTCAACTGCTTAACAGCTTTACCAATCTGTTCGTCCACAGCTACCATCGGGCTTTTGCATTCAATCACAACGAGCGGAATTCCGTTTACATAGACGAGCAGATCGGGACGAATGGTGCCGCTGGCATCAGTGATGCTATATTGATCGACGATGAGGAACTCGTTACTTGATGGATAGTCAAAGTCGATGATCTTGACCGTTTGGTTCTTCTTGCCCTTACCCATGTCTTGCAGGATGGAAGTATAGTTCACGAGAATACCATGGAACGCTTCGTTGGCTTCCATTGGGCTTGTTGCTTCTATGTAGGTGATGCTGCGTACGATCTTATTGAGGTTAGTGTCGTTGATCCAAGGATTTAGCCGTTTGAGTGCGTTGATTAAACGATTATGCAAGATGACCGCACGAGTAGACTCACGCTCCGCATCCAAAGTAGAGCCATGAATATGCTCATAGCCCATCTCTTTGAGTTGCTCGATAAGTCTATTCTCAACAAGATGCTTCTCGTTCCATTCGCTTGTTGAGCTCACGTGGTCACCGCCTCTTGATCGTCTACTTTGACGCGGACTTTGCCTGTTAGGAGGACTTGCATCAAACCGTTCTTTAAGCGTTGTAGTTGATTTAGATTCCGTTGTTCAGTGATGATCTTACCATTGATAGATGAAATAATATCAGCAATCTTCTTCTGTTCTTCTATAGGAGGAATTATGTGCAAAAAAGAGCGTTGTACAGTAATTGGCACCTGATTCCTGGTTGATTGTTTCATCACTCTGCTGTACTGGTTAACAAAACATGGCGATTGCATATAACATCCCAAATATAGATTGTTCACCTTCTCTGGGTTACATCTGTAATAAGTAAGTGTAGTGCTTAAGACGACAAGTTGGAGTTGTGTTTCTAATATAGCAATTGGGCCAACTGTAGCATTATGTGCGAAAAGAACATCATTGTTTTGTGATAACCCTTTTTTCAACTGAGCAGCTCTTTCAAGAGTCAGATATTTGACCTTTGACCAGTCAACTCTGCCATTTGCTAAGCAGTTTGCTGATAAGTAAGGTACACCTTCTTCAACAAATTCTTCTGACTTAGGATAGTATGAGCCATGATTCCCGTCGAGGTGGCTAGTAATATAACCTTCTTCAATCATTGAATTAAGTGACATCACTTCCCACGCCTCAGGAATCTCTCCAACCTCCGTCTGTTTGAACTTCGTATGTCCCATCCCCTTGGTAAGAAGTTGCTGCATGAGCCCCTTCTTGACCTTCTCTGTTTGTTCAATGATGGCCTCAGTTGTGGAAATATTATTATCAACAGTAGTAAGGATAGCAGCAATCTTCTGTTGTTCTTGAATAGGTGGAATAGGTATGGACACTCGTTTAATGTCTTTTAATACTATTCTCTTGATCGCCGATCCACTTCTGAACTTCTCTAGATTAAAGTAAAAAAAGCTTGATTCAAAGAAGTGTTTTAAATAAAACGGGTTAAGCAAGTCGTTTATCGTACGAATAATAGCAATTGATGAAAGCAGTACGATATTATCTGTTTGATTATAAACAAGTGTCTTCCCTATTGTGCCATCTTTAGAAAGTAAAACATCTCCTTTTTCTGGAGCACAGGAATTCCTTTTTAAATCATTAAAGTCTTGCTCTGAAATCCGCCTACAAGAAGACACGTCGATTTTGTGTTTCTTCATATTTTCAACTGTGGCGATAGGCTTTCCACCCTCATAAGTCTTTGGTGAATTATGAGCACCGTCTGTTATTTTACTTGTTAATGTATCAAGTTGCATATACTCCCAGTCAAAAGGAATAGCTCCTATTTCGGTTTCCTTATTTTTAATCAGCATAACCCAACTCCTTCAGGAAGCCGTACATAATAATCTCTATTTCTTCCCGTTCTTCCTCTAACTGACGCAACTGGGCTAATGCTTCCTCTACATCGATCTGCTCTTCTTCCTCAGCAGTATCAATATACCGTGCGATGTTAAGGTTATAGTCGTTCTCTCGGATCTCCTTGATCTCAACCACTCTGCAATACTTCTCTTTTTCTTCCCATTTGTCGTATGCCGATACGATCTTCTCGATATCTAGATCACGAAGGACGTTCTGATTTTTTCCTTCTTGGTAGTCCTCCGCGCCATGAATAAACAGCACTTGCCCTTTCTTTTGTGCCGCTTTGTTTCGATTAAAGATCACAACACTTGCTGGAATACCCGTACCATAGAAGAGGTTCGATGGCAGGCCGATAATTGCTTCAACAAGATCCTCTTCAAGCAATCCTTTACGAATTGCCCCTTCTGCACCGCCGCGGAAGAGTATGCCATGCGGCATAACTACGCCTGCTTTACCTTCATGATTAAGGGTTGATACCATGTGTTGAACGAATGCGAGATCCCCTTTATCCTTAGGAGGCAGACCAAATCGGAAACGGCCCAGTGTATCCGCTTCTGCTTCTTCACGTCCCCAGTTACTTAAGCTAAACGGAGGATTCGCGATTACTCGGTCATAAAGAATGAGCTCTCCATCCTCAAGCAATTTGGGTTCACGAATGGTATCTCCTTTTGCAATCCAATGGTCGCTAAGCCCGTGCAGAAGTAGGTTCATTTTACAGATAGCCCAGGTGTTGAGGTTGCGCTCTTGACCATGCAGAGTCAGGTTACGTGGGTTGCCGCCTTTGGATTTGATGTAGTCGACAGATTGAATAAGCATACCGCCAGATCCAACGGTTGGATCGCAGACACGCATGCCTTCTTCTGGTTTAATTAGATTGACAATCAGTTCAACGACCTTATTTGGCGTGTAAAACTCTCCGCCCTTCTTCCCTGCATCGTCAGCAAACTGTTTAATGAGATATTCATAAGCGCGGCCAAGCATATCGGGCTCAGACAAGTCACCGTTGGAAAGTTCAATTGCCGAAAAGTGTTGAATGAGACGCTGCAGGAGCTTGTCAGGCAGCTTCTCTTTGTCGTTAAAGTCAATGGTTGCCAGCACACCTTGCAACGATGCATTCTCTTCCTCAAGAGCCTCAAACGCTTTATTAATCCCGTCTCCAATGTCTTGCGTCAACGTTTGGATGTTCTGCCAGCGTGCACGTTCAGGAACGAAAAATTGATGCTCGTCGCGATCGTACCAGCCGTAGTTGTCCCCCTCTTCCGTCTCGATGCGTTTTGCGGTTTCGACAAACACGTCATTCAGCCGTTTCAGGAACAACATGCCAAAGATGTAGTTTTTATAGTCAGAGGAATCGATACTACCACGCAGGATGTTAGCGGATTCCCATAAGTGCGATTCCAATTGTTGTAGTGTAAGTTTGCTCATAATGCCTCCAGATTGTATTTAAGACTTAAGTACTATGTCTTATTTCGACATGTGAACGACAAGTTCCTTCTAATCCAAGTATGGACAATATCACAACAAAGCAAAAGAGCACCCTATAGGTGCCCCTGAAACAATCGTTAGTCGACACTAATCAGGAATAGCTTTTGGGCGAATCCACCACGATCTTCTTTTTTTGCTAAACGGACTTGATCGAATTCATCAAGACTTACATTTTTGCTCCCCACAATTGCGTAAATAACCTCAACGATATCTGCCAGTTCGGCTATTTGCTCGGTGTCGCTGGCTTCTTCGAACTCCTGCAGCTCTTCGTGAAGCTTCTTATTAAGCATTTCACAGTACTCACGATCACTCAATGTACGCAACTCAAATGTCTTGCCGTTCATCTCCATGATCTCTGGGATTTTGTCACGGATAAGTTTGTTGTATACTTTCATAATTGCCTCCTTAGATTAGAACGCTGGAGAAAGTTCAAATATTGGCTGCCAGCGATGAATAAGTGCATTAATAGCCAACTTATCAAATTGGAGGAGGAAAGAATGCCTGTCCTTCTCCACCTTGCCAGTTTGCAAAATCAGTGTCTCACGGAGAGGATGATGACTCTCAATAAAGAAATTATTACGCTTATGCAGCCTCTCCAGTAAGCGGATCGAAGGAATTCTAGCAAATTTGCCGTTATCCCCTCTATTACAGGACTTGCAGGCCAGCACGAGATTCCAGACGCCATCTAGATTCACTGATGTTTGTCGCTTAAGTGTATGTGGGAAGAAATGATCCACATCAGCCAGATCATCTGAAGTAGGATCAACCGTTATATCTCGAAAGCAGTAGAAGCATTTCCCTTTTTGATATCCATTTAACGCATGCCGAGCCGATGTAACAGCTGTTCTTCTTAGCTTATCTTCCTGAGCGTAGAATAGGTTGTCTGATTCATCATAATGTACAGCTATTAATGATGACTTCATTCCGAGCTTCCATGYCGTCTCTACTAAGTTCCATCTAGCTTCAACTTCATAAGGCAGATTCGGATTCTGAACAGACTCCATAAGACGGAAGATGTCGTCGGTAAGGACAATCCCCTTCTGTTTTCCATTCATAGCTTTCTCAAAAAACTTAACAGGAATCTCCTCGCGGTTGACTACATGGAAAGCATCCAGGACGTTCGCATAGCCAAATTTTAAAGTCGTACGGATAAGCTCAGCTTTGTCTAATGTCCCAGCATTATAGTTCCTACAAGCATCAATGAACGTGCTGGATTTTGATGTAATCTGTTTATCGTTAAGCTTGAGATGCTCAAGAATATGCCTAGAGAATGGCTCCGAAAGATCCTCAAGAGGAATAAAAGTATTTGCACTTGGCGATACCTCCAAGAGGGACTTGGCTAATGCGAATTTGTAAGAAGCAACGTTCTGACCGAAAAGTATAACTGAACGCCAGTAGGATTCAAGTGATGGATATTCTTCTGTAAATTGTGACATTAGTGCCTCCTGACTGATGAGCAAGTGTAATTTACGGATTGTGGTTACTCAACTTGAATTCGACTGAATGTGATCAGGGAAAGCGATATCGATTGAACCTCCCAATCAGCAAGCAGCCATGCTTTGGCATGAGAATGCGAGATATCATTCGCCCACCATGCACGGTGTTTGACTGATGAAGCAGGCAGCGCAAATCCAACGATCTCTTCTATTTGCTCGCTCGTCAACGTAATAACCGACTCACTAGCCGCAAAAAGGTAATTATATAACGGAGTATACTTCCCAATCGATGGAGCAGCCTTACTCTCTACCTGAACACGCTCCCTTATCGCTGTAACTAGTGACGTGTGCGCAATCGGCGCTCTGCCTTCTAACGCTTGTGATAGCCTTTGAAGCATATAGCCGATTCCTTTGCAGTCATGCAGAGGAAGCTCGATCTGCTGCCCTGACTTGAATATTGCCTTCACGCGGTCAACATAGTGTTTTCCACCTAGAACGGTTATCTCATCGAACTCAAACAAACCAGATTGCATGGCTTGATGTTCCAGAGCTTCTATCGTAATGGTTTCCGATGAAGGCTTGATGAAGGAAACGTTATAAGCTTCAGGCACCGTATCGCCAGGAAATAAAAATCCGTGCTTTGCAGATAAAACCACCCAATGGTCAAAGAAAGCACGGGCATAGCGTTGGCAACTAGAAGCAAATACCCCCGTATAGACATCTTCGGCTCTTTGCGGCCCTGCATTCAGATTCGAATCCCATACTTTCGCCGAACCGCAAGGAATAATACAAAGCCTCTTCTTATTACTCATCGGCACAATTCCACCAATCTTAACATGTCTTCAGAACTTAATGGTTCCTTGTACAACTCATTGACCTGCCATAGACCGCTATTTCGAATCTTTAGTACWGGAGAAGACATTCCAAGCCAGCGCACGGACGGCCCGCACTCCTGACATGCTGCTACGGTAGAGACAATACGCGATTCAAGATATAATCGTTCTTCTTTACTTGGCACTTCCAGTACGCAGAACGAGAAATTCTGCTGGATGTATTCACTTACCCTGAGTTCGATCTCCTGCTGATAGGTTGCGTCTATTAACGGTCCATGCTTCGCCTTGCCTTCAGATGAAGTACAATCTAGCTCCCATACCTTGAGATATGGGTCGRCTGCTCGATGCAGTATGCATCTACCAATATTCTTCCGAAAGATGCTGCGGTCTTTATTCACATGAACAAAATGCTGCTTCAAACGTGATCGAAGCTGATTCACGCCCCTATGTGTTCCGATTCGTACGATACGGTCAGCATCATGTCCAGTCTCGTTCTTCTCAAAGACAATATATATTCCATTCTTCGGAATGAGCTTGTCATTGATCGGGAAGTGAAATCTCGGCAACTCATTCACTATCCGATGTAGTTCAGTACATAAA
>NZ_JBFTSN010000205.1:0-11154 GCF_056400045.1 Paenibacillus sp. 01L418 | reverse complement strand
CTAGAAAAGAGCTGCGCAATGAAAGAGGTGTGGGAAAATGCTGTAAAGGTTTAGCTTATTTTGATATCAAAGAGCGTGGTCATCCTGACTAATTTGATACTAATATCAAAAAAATGATACTTTTTACCATTCGAACTCATACCTATAGTAGTTGGATTGCACCTATGAAAGAAAGGGGATTTTTATGTTAAAAAGGGGTGGAATTCTCTTTTTTTGATTTATATGGTCACTATTGTGATAGATTCGCGCATAATAAACGATTTCGTGTAAAACAATAGGGGTTAAAAAATAAGTTTTAGACTAACCCCATAACAAAAGCAGCGGCGAACCAAGACCAGATAAATAAAGTCTTAGACTGCCGCGGCTATTTCAACTAACGTTCTCCGTTAGTTCATGACTTTTCACTACTTAGGATGGCTTCAAATATTTTTAACCCTGTAACGTCTATCATAGTTCCTTGAGAAGGCTCTTTTTTAGTAATCCATTTTATTAATTGAGCAACATAATAATCCATAAGAGAATTTGAGAAACAAGAATAATTGGATAGCAATACAATTCCTACACGGAGTTCCTTGTTGAAAGCTAGATAACTGTTAAAACCAGCTGAACCCCCGTTATGCCAGAGGATACCTTTATCTAGAAGTTTATCCTCACCCCAGCCAAAATAACGGTTTGAATTTCCGATCCACATAGGGATATGACTTTTTTGCAGTGTAGAGGCTATCGGATTATCATCATTTAGATTGGCTTGGACAAATAAACTTAAATCGTTAACCGATGACTTAATCCCCCCAGCTCCTTCATGTATAGAGAGATCCCAGTGAGGGACTCTCTTCCCAGTTGAAGCATGTCCATTCAAAAACCTTCTATTCTGTTCTGAATCAAGTGTAACGGCTGTCTCATTCATCTTTAATGGGCCCGTTATGTATTTTTTCAACAGTTCATCATACTTGCTTCCTGACACCTTGCATAGAATATTCCCCAGTAAGCCCACACCGATATTGGAATATCCAAATGAACCAATACTATCCGTGTAGTCAGCATCAGATAGAAAAGCAGTTAAATCTTGCTCGGTATACATTGAATAAGGATTCGATCTTTTTTTAGCCAGATTGTGGTTTGTTGCCAATCTAGGTAAACCAGAGGTATGAGTAGCAAGGCTTTTCAAGGTAATCTTATTCAAATAATCGTTTTTAACGTTTGGCACAAACTTACCAACCATGTCATCCGAGGAAAGCAGTTTTTCCCGTTCCATTTCTAATAAGAGAATGGATGTGAAAACTTTGGTTATGGAGCCGATTTCAAACAACATATGCTCAGGAGGAATCGTACTTCTCTTTTGATTATTACTGAACGAAAAGTATTCAATACCGCCCTCTCTAATAATCCCGATCGCAAGATGCAAATGTTTCTTATCTTTCGTGTAATCTGAAACAAAATTATGTAAATCCTTCATAGTAACAGCTACTCCTTTTAGTTTTATGATGCTTACAAAAATCCTCGGTTGTTGAAATCACGTTAATCAACCTATTTTTGATGCTGAATTATGTACTCGTTTCCAATTCTTTATATTCCTGCTCGTTATTTCAATTAGAAACGGCAGCTGAGCATTAGACCAGCTAACGTAGTGTATTGAACAATCATTTCCCGTTAGCTTAATTATGTGATGTACAGGTTATCGTAAAGACTTCCCATAAGGTTTCAAATATTCACGCATCAGCTTATTGGATAAGGCTAGGGCCTCTTCTCGTGTTGTTGCGGGGGCAGATAGCATCTTTCCATTCTCAGTGTTCCAAACGGTCTGAAGATTTCCATCTTCGGATTCAGACTGTTGATTGGGCGTTGTTATAAGGAATGTTACTTGACTAAAGTCTTTGTTCGCGAATATAGAATGTGACTGGTAAATTTCAGCTCCTACAGTTGTTCCCCGTTCGTCATAAAGAAAATAAGGATAGGCTATTGAGCCCCAGCCGTCTCTAGAAAAATGAATTTCTATATTGCGCTGATCCTGAGGCACTGGAATTTGTTCACCTACAATTCGTACTACACCCTTAAATATTCGCTCTCTTTTCAAGCTCGTATGCACCTTGCCCTGAATTATAACAGTCGCAGGCTCTATCCCAGATTTTACATCTTCGTAACCTAACTGATACTTAACACCAATCAGCTTTACATCAATTGTGCTGGGGTGCTTCACATACATGACCCAGATTGCGCCAATGACGATAATAATCAAGCTGATTGATACAATCCATCTTTTCGTCTGCAACTAGCTTCATCCCTTTTATGGAACTCATTTACTTTCCTACCTAATTCATATGATTAATATAGTCTTAAGTTGCGCTAAACTGCCCGTTAGCTTAATAAAAAGAGCAGCCCACCGTAGCGCCTGCTCATCAAGTGTGTTATTAACTATCGTTTCCCGTTAGCTTAATAATAAATGGAGCAGATGCCCCGGCAAACTGCTCCATTTTCCGTTCAACTATCGTTCCCCGTTTGTTCAATAGTATCAACAGTTTCAGTCCGATGGTATCCTCTTGTCTATGATTCAAGCTACCACTTTCAATCCTATGATAAAATACTTATAAATCCCACTATAGCCAAACGGCCAAAGCGGATATAATCTTACTCTAAATTACTGGAGGTAGCGCTCCGTACTCGGCCCACTGCTCTTTTGTCGGGCCGTAAAGATCCGGCACACGAAGGCCTGCCTGACGCATCAGGACTGTCATCTGACCACGATGATGAATCTCATGCTTTAYGAGAATATCCAGCATTAAGCCGTTTGGCCATTGATCACCATACATATCGCTCATGATAAGCAGATTCTCATCTTTCCAACTGGACTGTATAGCATCAAGGAGCGCTTGTGAGGTCCTCTTATAGACTGACGCGATGTCTGCTGCCGAAGCTGGCACCGGCATATCTTCGCCCGGTCCTTCGAAAGACAGTCCCGTCCGAGATGGCATTTCGTGCAACGTCTGTACMAGGTGCCATGCAACACGTCCAAGCGTTCTATGATCGCTTGTTATCTGTTGGCCAAGAGACTCGTCGGTCAGCATCTCCAGTGTCCGCATTGTTGCTTCCGTTTCATTCTGCCAAGTTGCGGCAAAATCTTTAATTTGTTTATACATATCCAACATCTCCTTTTTGTAATGGAATCAAGTTTATTGTACCGAACACTAGTTCGCAAGTAAATATTTACATTTACTTAAACTACCCCCGTTAACCAAACGAAGCTGCCGAAAATCATTCCGCTAATCCCGAAATGTAATTAACTACGTATGGTTAATACTTTTGATCATTTTGTTTACGCTAGCCTGCCCGTTAGCTTAACAAAGAAATGAAGCAGCTGCCATGTAGCAAACTGCTCCTTATTTGTTCACCTATAGTTACCCGTTAGTTCAAAAGTCTCCTGCAAGTATTGATGTTTAGTATTTATCAACAATTGCTCCCAATACGGCTGCTTTCACATATCTCTGCCCCTTTAGTGCTTTTAAATGTTCCACTGTTCCCGTTACGACAACGCCGAGTATACGGACATCACTTTGAGCCGGTTTCTCTTTTTCTTGCCTCAAATAATCAAAGATGCGTTTGTATTCGCTATAGTATTTCCCCTTGACGTTTATACCGTTCTGTACAGCTGATAGGAAATCTTTTTCGGTTACATCCTCGTAATCGGGGTGAACTCCGAATCCATACACTCTTCGTGCCGGGTCGGGCGACGGATTATCAATAGTACCGTCAGGCATTTTCTTAGCTAGGTATGGCTTTTTATTTGAATAGGTGTCCACCCAATACCACACGGGATGTATACTTGGCGGCAACATCTCATTGATCTGCTCCACGGTATAGTTTGTATTAAATGAGATTCCGAGCTCGACCAATTTACTGCTATCCATGTCATCAAGCTGCGAGGTTTCATTCAGAACCTTCGGGTAAGAGACATCAGGAAGGTAAAACAACATCTCTCTTTCACCATTGTAAGGATTGTAAGGTCTTAGATAGTCAAACTTTTCATTGCTCATGGAGAAGTCAGGAAGCGATAGAGAAGAATAGTCTCCAAGAGACCTGGAAAAGTTACCCACTGCATTGAACTCATAGGTTTCTTTATTCCAAACAACGGGAATACCCTCTACTAGCTTATATGTCTGAAATTCTAGAGCCCCCTCAAGAAAACCGAAGTTTTGTCGGTAGCCTGCTCCGTACTGATTCGGACCACTAATTTCTTTGAACATCGAAATATCACGCAGAGCATGGTCCGCTTTTTTATATAGCAGATGCAGGTTTACAAGATACCCACAAGCCAGAACGAGTAGGGAAATACCCAGAGATACCCCCACGATCCGCCACATCGATCTTCGCTTAGCTTTTTTTATCAGTTTTGATAATCCTCCATCTTCATCTGGGTTAAATTCTCTATCATTCATCATGCAGGCCTCCATATTTTTTTTGAAATTGTTTTCTAGCTCGATACAAATATGTTTTTACCATTTCCATGCGTATACCTAGCAAACCGGATATTTCTTGATAGCTCAAATCCAATTCATATTTCATGATCAGTAACTGCTTATAGATGGGGGTTAGATCTTCCAATATGCGTTCGATCTCTTCCCGTCTTTCCTTTTGGAGGAAAAGTTCTTCCGGGGCTTCATTTCCTTCAGCTGCGACATCCTCAATCGGAATTTCCATCCGTTTTTTCTTTCGGCACAGATCGTAATAATGATTTAGGGCAACTTTGAACATCCATGCCGAAAATTTGTCCTCATGAATGGAATCTATGTATAACAGCCCTTTGTAAATGGTTTCCTGAACGATATCCTCAGCGACGTCTCGGTCGGCTCCTAGACGGATCAAATATCGCTGGATTTGTTTCATTTTCAGATTTAAAAGTCGATACATCAGCTCATTGTCCACCTTGAACCTCCCTTCATGCTATATAACGAATGAGCTTCCTTTATGTATACACTTGCCCCTCAAAAATGTTGGGACTTCATATTTGTTAAACAATACTGCCCTTTTTAAGCATAGCGAAGGGCCGCCATGGGGCAGCCCTTCAGCATTTCTATTGTGTTTCGTTAGCTTACTTAAACAGATTCGCTTTCTCAATTCAGGTGAACGCCAAAAAAGTTCCGCATGAAAAATACCTGTTACATCAATAAATAAATAAATAAATGAGGGATTTCCGAATTGCAATCTACTGTCGTTTCCCTTTAGCTTAACGACGTTCTATATTCATTTCGTCTAACAATAATCTCGCTGAATATAAGATATTTGGCTTGTATGCATCTAGTTCTTTTATGCGTTCCTTTAACGCTTCTTGATTCCACAAATGATATTGCGCAGGTAAGGGTATATGAGCCAAATTGTGATAATGCTCTCCAAAATCTATTCCAATAAAGGTATGGCCTTGATGCCATAACCCATCCAGTTCAAGGCATCCAAATATAATATTTATCTTCCCATTAAGCATGTCATTGAGGATCTGAACTACTCTTTTTTTTACTAGATCATCGCTCACTTCCACGCCCCCAATATTATTCCCAGTCATATACGAAGGCCTTCGCAATGAGGGGCATTATTATTGAACTATCGTTTCCCGTTAGCGTAACGAACAAGCATGTCATCCTGGTTAAGCACATCCTCTGAATAAGATAATGACCGTACCGAATAGTGCTTTTGAATACACTTATATCCACGTTTGAAACGATTTATTAACTATCTTTACATTGTTTATTTTTGCCCAGCTCTTTAAATCCGAGATGCCTCTATCTTCATCCTTTGAATACCTAAATGCCATATCCAATGGGACGATCTTCCTGCTGTAAGGTAATATCCCAATAACAGGTTTAAAGTACCCCATGGTCATTATCACTTTAATATCCCTTGAATTAATTATATTCCCATTTAATATGATTTGCTCATTGGATAGGCATAACACGGTTGGTTTCTTAAAAAATGTTCTGTACAATGCGAGTAACAGTACAACTAAACATAGAAGAATCACCGTTAACGAAGCGTAGAATATACCTCTCTGATCCCATATTTTCAATACAAGAATAGATTGACTCGATATAATAGCAATCATGCCTATAATGGCTCCAATCCTTGATGGACTCTTAACTGGATGCTTTATTTCCCTCAACATTGCCCCCCTGTTCAAATCCCTTATCTTAGAATACCACTTAATGGAACTATTCTGCCCGTTACTTCAACGAACAAAGGCAACCGATCGTGTGGCCGGTTGCCGTCATGTCATGGTGCTATCGTTCTTACTATAACTTAACTTCATATTGCAAACTATAGAACTTTAACAGTAGCAATCTCTCTGCCAGCCCATAATTTAAACTCGTATCCGCTAACAAGTAAATGCCAAGGTGCTTCATCCACTAAAAATCGTACATCCGCATATGTATCATATGTGCCTTCAATATAACCTGTAATTCTTACAGGCACGGTCCATGCTTCACCGGTTAATCTTTTCCCCTCAATGCTTCCGTAATGCACGATTAAATCCGGCAACCTGATGTTACATGGATATTTGCTTGGGTCTTTGTCCCATTGAACAAGGGCATTGACTGAACGATTGGTTCCCATATATACCTCCCTTGCAGAAAAGTTGAACTATTGTCTCCCGTTAGCTTAACAAGAATCCGGTCGAGTTTGTGTTTAATGAATGAGTCACAACTAGACAAATTTACTGTCGTAATCACCAAGCAATGCCTCAAGTGGCTTTGAGGTATTTGCAGCCTTATCAATTGCTACTATTTCGGGAATTTCCTTTTTCCCTTTAAACTCATCGCTACCTAGAATACGTCGAGAGATAGTTTTCATGTTCTGTGCGTGATAAAGTTTGTATTCCTCCATGTCCGTTTCACTTAGTTTAAAAAGTTCCCTCAGCTCATTATCTTGTGCATTTGTGTCTGCTATAAGCTCGCTATGCAATTTTAATTTATAATATCCACTTAATTTCTCGCTTTCTTTTAACTCTTTAAGACGGGCTTTAAATTTAATACTATTTTCATCCTCAAAATGTCCAATCTCGTGCATTAATACAAATGTTGCAACCTTACTTGGAGAAATAGTCTCTGAGTCGCTATAGTATTCCCCCCATAGTTTAAACACGCCTTTAGTAAAGATGATAACCTGACCGTTCCCATTCTGAAAAGGTATGTATTCGCCAGCTGCATCATTTTCAGTTCGTTCATCAATGTTTATTTTTAAAAGTTGTACTTTTTCTTTGCTTCCTCAATTGATTTTCTAAATTCATCCAAGTCCAAAAGAAATAGTTTATATTCTGTCATTTCGTCTAACACCCTCCTGTGACAATTAAATGTCGGCAATACGTTATAAATTAGTGAAATATTATGGAAACATCCTGCCCGTTTGCTCAACGAGGCTGACGTTCAATATCGGCAGGTTCGTCCTGTTGTTTGTTACGCTATAGTTTCCCGTTAGCGTAATCAACATCTATTCGGTAAAAAGAACTTTATACTCTTTAGGAATAATAGTTATGCTCTGGATAGCTTGTTCCTCATCTGGGGTTAAATTAACAAGTAACATCTCACCATTATCTAGTGTGATGACAGTATAGCTTTTGAAATTTGCGCCTGCTGAATCGATCTCCTTAAGTTTCTCAAATAATTCCTTCGTAGCAGTTGACCACTTTCCTTCACTGAATAAAGTCTGAAACTTATTGAAGTTATCCAAACTTAAGGATTGTTTCAAAGAGATAGCCGTAGCATTGGGTAAAGCTTGGGATGTAGAGCAGGAGACAAGCAGAGCAATCATCAAACTAAAAATAAAAACTTGAAATATCTTCTTAATTCTATCCACCTAACCTTCTTATATTATTAACTGTTAGTATAGGGACGTTATGAATATATTTAATGTTGCGGATAACTGCCAGTTAGCGTAATGAAGCACCCCAAGTCTAAAGCTTTATTTTCTCAGTCTAATACTTTATTTTCTGTGGACAATTAACGCTAAAGCATGATTTTTAAGGTGTCTTTAGCTGCTTTTCTCGAAATAACGATTCTAGAGTTCGTTACAATGTTAATCCATTCTGATTGGTTTAGATAAGAGTTTCTAGGTTCGTAAGCCGTGTATTGGATAAGGGGAGCTCATCGTTTTGCCTAAATTCCATCAAAATAAAGTAGGGCTGTCCCAGGCGTAGATAAATCTACGCTTGGAACAGCCCTTTGGAAGATTGCAGACAAAATCACGAACCAATTGCCCGCAACTTATCTACCAAATCATTTAAGCGAGTTGTAAAATCCATCAACAACTCGTCACGCGCAACAACATACAATCCTCAGACAATTACGGTATCAACATTATCAACATTCATGACCAAATCGAGCGCAGCTGCCAAGCATTTACGGTCTGAAGAAGCGCGTCTCCGCCGCGAGCAAAGAAGCTGATACCTGTATCTTCAGGTCTCGGATAAACCCGATTGGTCATGGCGACTCTGCCCTCACCTGCAAACAATTCAATAGAGGAGCGATCTAGAAACAGTCTTAGCTGCAAACTCCCGTCTGTAGACAACTGAAGCGGCGCCTCGCTAACTCCACCATCGCCTTCACCGCCAAGATTGCGATCCATATAAATCTTTTGTTCGCTTATGGAATAGCTAATTTCTGTATAGGCAGTCCCATCCTCGGAGCTGCGTACACGAATACCTACTGTTGTTGCTTCCGTTCCAGCCAGATCAAATACAATATCCATTTCAAGAGAGTCTCCACGGACGCCGTCTATTTTGACAAATTCGTTGCTTGATAGAGCTAGATCAGACACCGAAACCTGTTGTCCACGCAGCACGGAAAGCTCCGGCACTGGATTGCTTCGTACCGTACCATCAGGTGCTAACGTCAATTCGCGCGGCAGCGTCATTCCGCCAAGCCAGCCATGCGCTTGCTCTGGCATCGTCGCTCCCCAAATGTTCATCCATGCGATCATAATTCTTCTGCCTTGGTCATCAAGCAGCGTTTGCGGCGCATAAAAGTCAAAGCCATAATCGATTTGTCCCATCTGCTGCTTCTCAAAGCGGCAGCTTGCGTAATCGAACGTCCCTGACAAATACAGGTTTTTGATAGGTGCAATATTCATCGGGGAGATGAGCAGCGTATGCTGATTGCCTTGTCCAAGCGGGAATAGATCTGGACATTCCCACATATCACCAATCGTACCATCACTCTGCGTCGCAGCACCTTGATATTCCCAGCTCAGCAGATCGCTCGACGTATAAATTAACCCTTTGCCAAGTCCGTCTTTGCCGTAACCAACGACCATATGCCATTTATCTTCATGCTTCCACACCTTCGGATCACGGAATCCGAACCGCTGCGCGTCAGGTGAATCACCGATCACCGGATTAGCAGCATACTTGTGGAACGTCACACCGTCGGTGCTTGTTGCTAAAGCTTGAACCTCTTCCGGTGTTTTGCCATCAACATGTCCCGTATAAATTAACGTTAAAACGCCGTTGTTATCTACTGCGCTTCCTGACCAACAGCCCTGTCCGCCAAACTCCGCTTTGTCATAATCCTCGGAGGGTGCTATCGCAACAGGCAGATTCTCCCAGTGAACTAAATCCTTGCTTCTAGCATGTCCCCAGTGCATCGGACCTTGCTTCGATTGATAGGGATCATGCTGATAAAACAGATGATAATGTCCTTCAAAATAAATCATGCCATTCGGGTCATTCATCCAGCCTGCTGGCGGCATCATATGATAATGAAGCCGATATGTTGTATCAATCTTTTTTACATTTTCTTGAAGCGCTTTATTCGCATTTGCAATATAATGTTGATGAAGGTCTTGTTTGCTTGTCGTATTTTCCAACCTGATCACCCATCCTTGCTTGTGAATTTTCATCATGCCAATCGATTATGTGTAAACGCTTACTTTTTTAAACCAATCCGTCCTCCCGATCGCAAATAGCTCCAGGTCATTGCTTTCGAAAGACGGACTCCCCACTACTGTAAGTACTACTGTTACGTTCTCTTAATTCTAGGATCAGCACTATATTTCAAATAGTATTCTTTTGACCTTTGCCACTATTTAAAATACTGCTTGACTATACCTTTACCCTCATCAACTTCCACTTCGGCATAAGCACCGTTTATGAGCGTGATTTGTGGAGGGACATGCCCGCAATCCACATCATAAATGATCGGAATTTGAAGCTCTTCTGCGAACTCTTGATACACATCTTCAACGGTATAACCATCTACGGATTGATTTGCTGGACTCCGTCCGAACAAAATGCATGGGCTTTGCTCAAACCAGCCTGCCAGCTTCATTTGAACCAGTGATCTTCGTAAATCTACGGTCGATAACTCACAGTTTTCGAGGTACCACAAAATAGGCTCACCATCAATAAACTGCTCTCGAAAAGCGGATACATCACCATAAGGTGTGCCGACTAAATGTCTGATCACATCAATACAGCCTCCAAGTATACGCCCCTCGGTCTTCACTTGTTGGTTGGAGGTCGATTTCCAGTATGTAGGCTCGTTCAAATGAAATACATAAGGGGTTGGATTATCGTGCTGCCATTCTTTTTGATAGTTGTTAGACGAGTATTGAATGATAACTTCTCCCGCCTTAGTTGATAAAACCGGTTGCCACATGGCTGTCGTCTCATCCGAATATTCGCCTCTTAGATCAAATAAATTAGCACCATGTGCAGTCGCTATGCCTGTCTTTAACGTAGTAGCAAACAGCAGCACGCTTATATCTGAATAGCCCATTATCCATTTATCATTTAAGCGGTTGAAATCAATATATTCAAGCATCTCAATCAACAGCTCACCTCCCCATGGAGGAATGACGATATCAATGTGATCGCTGCTCATCATTTCATTAAACTCGTCCGCACGTTTTTTGGCAGGCGATGATTTGGCTTTATTTTGCGTCCAAACTGTCTCCCCGCAAATGATTGAATATCCTTTCGTCTCCATACGACTGCAAGCCAGCTTAAACGAATCATGCATAGAAGCAGAAACCCCATGCGATGGTGCCGTTACGCCTATCGTTGCTCCTTCTTCAAACCTCGGATATTTGATCATCATTATCCCCCAGCATAAATGTCTTTTAACATAGAAAAAGCGTCATTCTCTACTGTCATTAGCTCTTTAACGATGGTTATAC
>NZ_JBFTSN010000204.1:0-11169 GCF_056400045.1 Paenibacillus sp. 01L418 | reverse complement strand
GTGACATCTGGAGTAACGATTGTGCTGGAAGCAGAAGCTGGACCGTCACCAACACCGACGACACCAGTGGATCCAGAACCAACACCAACGACGCCGGTGGAGCCAACACCGACACCGGCCACACCGGTGACACCGCAGCCGACACCAACAGTGCAGGCGGGGAATGTTGATTTGAGGCAAGGGCTGAAGAATGATAAGGATCATTCAATCACAGTAACCGCGATGCCGACAACGGGAGCTTTAGGCATCATTGCGAATATGGCTGCAAAGCAGATGACAGAATTAGCAAATGAAGGACTGCAAGCGGTTATTTTCAAAACTGGCTTTGCAACGATCTCGTTCGCACCTGACCTGTTCAAGGATGTGATCAACTCAGCATCAAACAACGTACAATTTTCAGCTGCTAAAGTGGATGTTTCAGCCTTATCCAATGAAGTGAAGAAGGCTGTAGGCGACCATACGGTTTATGATTTTAATCTTACCGTCGATGGGGTGAAAGTTCCTCATTTTGATAAGAACAAGGTTATCATCGAACTTCCTTATACGTTGCGTCAAGGAGAAGAGCCTCATAACGTTGTTATTTTTTACATCAACGAGGATGGTAAGCTGGAAATAGTGAAAAACGCGATATATGATGCTGCGAAGGCGACAGTTACTTTTAGTCCATCGCATTTCAGCAAATATGCAGCGGTTTACAAGGCTGTTTCATTTACCGATCTAGCTAAGGCTGGATGGGCACAGCAGAGTATCGAGTTCCTTGCGGCAAGAGGCATCATAAGCGGATTTGAGGATCAAACCTTTAAGCCGACAGATGCCGTAACAAGAGGACAATTCCTGCATATGTTAATGGGGATTTTGGATACAGCAGCTAAGGGAGATGGACCAGGCTTCTCGGATGTTAAAGAAGGAGCATGGTATGCAGAAGCGATCATAAACGCTCAAAAACTCGGTATTGTGAAAGGCAAAGATGACGGCAGCTTCGGTGTGCATGATATCATAAGCCGTGAAGAAATGGCTGTTATGATGTACCGTGCTGTAAAAGCAGTCAACGTAAAGCTGAGTAATCTAACAAACGTCGAAGCTTTTGCTGATCAAGCGCAAATAGCTGATTATGCTGTTGAAGCTATTCAACAGATGCAGCAAGCCGGTTTAGTCAACGGAGTCGGGCAGGGTGTATTTGCACCAAAAGGCCATGCGACAAGGGCACAGGCTGCTGTTATTTTAGAAAGATTGTTTCAAATGATGTATTCTGCCCATTAAATAGTTAGATAACAAACAGGGTATATCCTTAGACGGATATGCCCTGTTTTTATTGAAAAAGCCGTTTATTCGTTCACTCATCATGCGTAATCAAACGTATGGTTGAAATAGCAACCAATATGTTGTGAATATGCCCTGTATGGCGTGGAATCGGTTTGATACGATAGCAAAGAACGATTACGAATGAAATCGGAGGTATATGATGTATTTTTCTTTTGAGACAAACCAACGGGCGGACTGGAGCTTGTTTTCTAACGGCAATCAAGTCGCAGAGGGCATCCAGCAGGATCATCCGTCGTCTACTGAGTATCTTATGCTTCAACATACCGCTTCTTATTGCTCAGCGGCGTCTAGGACTGTTGAAAAGCTTGAGAACGGCTATTATACATTGACAGCATTGACGCAAAACAGCGGAGGACAACAAACCTGCTATATTTTTGCGGAGGCTGTAAGTGGTGAGACTCGAATAACAAGTCTTCCAGTATCATCAGAGTGGATACCTGTTATTATACGAGGCATAGAAGTAAGGGATGGAAAGTGCACCATTGGTCTCTTTACCGAAGGGAACGGCGGGAATTGGTGTAAGGTGAAATCGTTTGAGCTTGTGAAAAGTGATGAGTCCTATGAGCTGCTGAAGGGCGGGGACATCTCCGAGATGCCGCGGATTGAGGAAAACGGCGGTATTTATAAAGATCATCATGAACCGATGGACGGCCTTGAAATATTGAAAGCTTACGGGCATAACATTGTTCGGATTCGACTATATAATGATCCTGGAAACAAAGACTACTGGCCTTCGAATCAGCTGGACGCTAGAGGTTATCAGAACGAGGAAAGAACGCTCGCTTTAGTAAAAAGAGCGAAGGACATGGGATTCCAAATTCAATTCTCTTTCCATTACAGTGATTACTGGACAAATGGTTTGGCTCAGCACAAGCCCCATAACTGGGAAGGACTTTCTTTTGCGGAGCTGAGAGAAGCTTTATATCAATATACACGAGCCTTTATGACGCGTTTGGATGAACAAGGCACAGCTCCTGAGTATGTATCGCTTGGCAATGAAATACAAGGCGGCATGTGTTATCCCGATGGTGCTATTGCGAATTGGCCGCAGCTGGCTGAGCTTCTAAAGGCAGGTTATCAAGCGGTGAAGGAAGTATCTGAAACGAGTAAGGTCGTTATTCATTTGGACGGCGCGACTGAGGATGAGAAATACGAGCAGTTTTTTGGCAATTGCGAGCGGTATGGCGTTCCCTATGACATTATCGGACCATCTTATTATCCGTTCTGGACACAGGCATCGGTTCAGCAGCTAGTAGCCTTTTGCAATAAGCTGATCGCCAGATTTGATAAGGATATTTTGCTCATGGAAGCGGGTTTTAACTGGAGCGCGGTTACGGGTGCCGGCATGCGAGGACAGCTTGAGAACAATGGGCMAGAGCCGTACGAGAGTACGCCAGAAGGTCAACGTGATTTCATGTATTCTCTGATGAACGGCATTAAGCAGGTAGATGGGGGAAGATGCCTTGGCGTGCTCTACTGGGACCCCGTCATGATTTATGTACCAGGCGTAGGCTGGCAGAAGGACGCTCCTAATGTGGTCGATAACACGACGCTGTTTGATTTTGAAGGAAACGCGCTGCCCTCCATGCTTGCGTACAAATATAACAATTAACGTAAACGAAAGAACCGGGATGTCGGAGTGAAAACCGATATTCTGGTTCTTTTTTTGAAAGAATAGAAATGTTGTGCAATAAAGTGGTTGTAAAAACATAACATACATTTCGATTTTACGGGTTGAATTGAATGGAATGTCCACGTATGGTGAAGAGGAAGAAAATGATTATTAAGTAGCAGCCCAAATGACATCCAGCAGAGGTGCAAAGCAATATGCCTAAAATTAATTTATTTACTAAAATCGTTGCTCTAATCATCATTATGCTGGTTCCGATTATGCTGCTCTATTTCTACTCTAATAAGACCAGCACCGACATTCTTGGTGAGGAGCTTAACAAGTCGAATACGAATCAGCTCCTATTCTTTCAGAATCAAGTCAATACAAGCATCGACTCGATGGCCCTTTGGCCTGACTTATTGATACAGGATCCAGATATTTCGTCGCTTCGCGATATTTTTACGGAAATGCCGGAGCTGAGTCTGGGCATGATTACTTTGATCAAAAGAATTCAAACGAAGCTGGCCATTCAGCAAAATTCATCGAAATGGCGAAGCAGCCTTCATATCTATTCACCRATACTCCATAGAGATATTTCGGATAATGACGTTGTGCTTTATGACGACGCCGATTTGAAAAAAAGATTAAAGCCTGGCTGGCAAGTGAAGGCCGCTGAAAATAATGAATTTGTTTTCTCTCGTTATGCGGTAACACCGTATTCCAGTTACTTGGACCCAAGCAGCTCGAACCTGGTCATTGAGGTGCAGTTTGACAGCTCGAACATTAAAGATATGCTGGACAAGTTCAAGAGCGATGGCCGCCGAGAGCCATTTTATTATTTGGAAGGCGTCGGCGTTATTTATAATCGCTCGGCA
The DNA here is from genome assembly GCF_056400045.1 of Paenibacillus sp. 01L418. Taxonomy (NCBI): domain Bacteria; kingdom Bacillati; phylum Bacillota; class Bacilli; order Caryophanales; family Paenibacillaceae; genus Paenibacillus; species Paenibacillus sp. 01L418. The sequence goes on along the minus strand of NZ_JBFTSN010000204.1, from coordinate 7,359 downwards.
GATAAGGAACTGACGAACAACGTGATCCATTTGTTGAAGCAACAGCCGCTTCAAGACTTGGAAAGCCGGACGATTGATTTGGGCGGGGAAAAATATTTGGTCAATATCGTGAAGTCAGAAACGATTGGTTGGCATTTGATCGATTATATTCCGATTTCCGAAATCATTCGGCCTATTCAAAAGACAAATCAATTATTTTATGTATCTTTGGCAGGCTTATTGCTGTTATGCTGCATCGCTGCTTATCTTTTATATGCGCAGGTACAGGTTCCTATTAAGCATCTCATCGTTGGTTTTCAAAAGCTGAAAAATGGTGATTATTCGGTTCGAATGAAGCCGCGCGGCAGGAGCGAGTTTGGTTTTCTTTATACGCGCTTCAACTTAATGGTCGCTCAAATTCAAGAGCTGTTTGAAACGGTATATTTGGAAAAAATTCATGTGCGGGAAGCACGTTTAAAACAGCTGCAATCACAAATCAATCCGCATTTCTTCTATAATTGCTTCTCGTTCATCTCGAGTATGGCCAAGCTTGAAAAGAATGAAGCAGTCGTTGCCATGTCGCATCATTTGTCCAACTATTACCGTTATACGACAAGGCAGGAACGCGATCTTGTTACGATGTCAGAGGAAATTAATTTTGTGACCAGCTATTTGGAAATTCAAAAAATGCGCATGCCGCGACTGCTGTATTCGATCAGCTTGCCTGCGGATATGCGCCATCTTGAAATTCCGCCGCTGATGCTGCAGCCGCTCGTTGAGAATGCAGTTATTCATGGTATTGAGGCATGGACGGATGCATCTATTATTCAAATAACGGGAGAGTGGCATGAAGAAGGAGCACGGCTTGTCGTAGAGGATGACGGCAAGGGAATGAGCATGGAGGATATTCTTATCCTTCAGCACAAAATGCAAAATCAAATGGATGAGCAAATGGGCTGCGGGTTATGGAATGTTCATCAGCGCATGCACTTAAGATTTCGCGGATCAGCAGGGGTTAGCTTCTCATCCTCAAATCTTGGAGGTCTAAAAGTCACGATTACTTGGTCACCAAGCTAGATAAAAAAAGGGGTTTTCAAATGATTGAAATTTTATTGATTGATGATGAGTCGTACGTTACGGGAAGCTTGGAGAAGACTATTCCCTGGCTCTCGATTGGCGTAAAAAGCGTGTATCAAGCGACATCTGCCTTTGAAGCGCTGGAGCTTCTTGAAGAAAACTCAATAGATATTGTCGTTACCGATATTGCGATGCCGGAAATGAACGGGCTTGAGCTTGTTCAAGAGATCAGCCAGCGCTGGCCTAATATCAAATGCATTTTGCTTACAGGGCATTCTGATTTTCAATACGCCAAAAAGGCCGTTCAGCTGCAAGCATTTGATTATATATTAAAGCCGGTAAATGACGATGAATTTGTGAAAACGATATCGGGAGCAATCGAAGCGTTAAAGGATGAATGGGAGCAGGCAGAGAAATATCAACAGCTGCTGTATGATCGCAAATCTGATTTCAAGGTGCTGCGCGCCAATTTTATGGTCGACTTGGTATTAGGCAGACAGCTTTCGCCAAAGACGATTAAAGAGAAGCTGACGCAATACGAAATTTCTCTTGAGATAGAACGTCCAACTGTCATGATGCTCGTCCAACTGGGCAAACAATTTTCACATCTGGATTATAGCTCTTCCTCACTTATGGAGTTTGCCGTAGGGAATATAGCGGAGGAGTCGTTTGCTCAGCATTTCCATGTATGGCATTGCAAAGCGCCGCATGAATATTTGCTTATTATGGCGCAGCCTAAAACGGAAGCTGGCGAGAAATCAGAATTTAGTGTGGAAAGCCGCAATTTACGTAAAACGATACTTGCCGAAGCAACCAAGAAGCTTCGTACAAATGTGAGCAACTATCTCAAAGGAGATATCTCCATTGTCGTTACGGATTGGTTCGAGTTTCCAAGTGCGATTACGACTGCGTATCGTTCAGGCCTAGGAGCGATGTTCATGATTGCAAATGAAGAGCAGCACTCTATTCATTATTTGGAGGATCGCTCGGGCAAGGACAACACTTTTGTTAAATCAATGGAAAGCTTATATAAGCCGCCTACGATGATAACCTTGCTGGAGTCGAAGCGCTGGGATGCGGTAGAGCAGAAAATTAAAGATGTTTTTGCCGATTTGAAAAATACAAGATTCTCAAGAGAGCATCTATACGAGGTATACTTAGCGCTTACCAATGCTTTTATGTATATTACGCATAGACAGGGCCAATACGTATCCCAAATCAATGAGCTGGGTATCGATTTTATTTTGGATCAAACGGTTGTACTATCGCCTGATCGGCTGGAGGATTGGTCAATTGGCGTATTGCATAAGCTGCAAAGCGTGCTTTCAGTGAAAGAGGAAAGCTCCAAAAGCTTTATCGTTAAGCAGGTACAGGAAATTGTTGCGAACAACCTTAGCTTAGATACGACTGTAAAAACGATTGCTGATCGCGTGTTTCTTCATCCGGTTTATCTCTCGAAAGTATTTAAAGCGGAAACGGGAGAAAGCTTAAGTGAATGGATCATCGGAATGAAGATGGAGCGGGCGCTTTATTTGCTGAAAAATACGAACAAAAAAATATATGAAATAACGAGTGAGCTTGGTTATCAGAATCCGCAATATTTTAGCAAAACGTTCAAAAAATATTATGGTATGACACCTCAGGAGTTTCGCGAACAGTAAAGTGGTTGTAAAAGGTGCTGATATGTTCGCTTTGTGTCATAGGCTGAAATTGCCCCTAAGCCTATAATTAAGCATGTAGAACATAATCATGAGGGGGATTACAATGAATATGAAAACAAAGAAACGGTTCACGTTCATGCTTTGTATGCTTCTAATCGTATCAGCCATCATTGGCTGCTCGAACAGCGGCAACAAGGCAGAGCCGTCGAATAAGCCAAGCGACAACACTTCCGCGGGCAATGAGGAAAACCCTTACAAAGAGAAATACGATCCGCCGGTTACGATTTCCACTGTATGGGGAGTAGACCCTGCGCTAACCTTCCGTGAGGGAGAAACGATTGAAAACAACGTGGCAACAAAATGGGCGCTCGATACGCTTGGTATTAAAGTAGATTCCCTTTGGTCAGTGACGGATACAAATGGAGCATTTGCAACAAAAATGCGCCTTGCGATGTCTTCAGGGCAAAAAATGCCCGATGTTGCTGTCGTTGGCGACAAGCTGCTGGCACAAGATCTAATTGACTCCGGCATGTTCCAAGACGCAGGCGAGCTGTTCGATAAATATGCCGGCGAGAAATGGAAAGCGGCAATGAATCTTGATACCAGCGTATGGAATGCTTACATGCGTGATGGAAAACGAATCGGTATCCCTTTACTTGATTATGCTTACAACAACGACTATGTGCTCTGGATTCGTCAAGACTGGATGGATAAGCTTAATTTGAAAGCTCCAAAAACGATTGCTGAGCTGGAAACGGTAATGGAAGCTTTTAAAAACAATAATCCACAAGGATTGTCGCCAGAAAAAGTTGTTCCACTAAGCGTTGGCTTTAAAACGTCGATGAACACTTGGATGGGTGACCCATCATGGGTATTTGGCGCATATGGCACACTTCCAGCACAATGGAATGTGGCAGCGGATGGAACTTTGGAATACGGTTCTACGAACGCAGGCATGAAGCAAGGTCTAATTAAACTTAAAGAATGGCGCGACAAAGGTTATATTCCGAAAGAAGCAGCACTATGGGATGAGAATAAAACGTCTGAACCAGCTGTAGCTGGAACAGCAGGCATTATCCCTGGACCTTATTGGATGAGCGGCTGGCCGCTGCTGGATACAGCAAAAAATGCTGAAGGCGCAGTATGGAAGCCTTATGCGATTCCAACTGGTGAAGACGGTAAAGCAATGCGTCATGGCACTTCCTTTGTAAATGGCGTTATTCTGATCAATAAAGATATGAAAAATCCAGAAGCTTTCTTCACTTATGAGAACTATCTATTCGAAAACCTAGCTGACCCGCAAGAAGGAAGCCCGTTCGAGCTAGGCGCTTTTGAAGGTTATGATTACGCTCTTGATGCTAGCGGCAAACCGCTGTACTTGGATGATGTTCCAGGCGGTGCGATTACGGCTCCACTACGTTATTTCATTGTACGCGACGGTGCGCGTATTCCTGATGCACAGTTTAAAGCATTGCTTAACCTAGCTGAAGGCAAAGAAGCAAAAACTTATCGCGAGAAGGAAGTTGTTGCGCAGTACGGACCGGAAACGGCGCTTGCGGCAACTGTCGTTATGGAGCAAGATGCGATTTCCAAGAAAGATATGTTTGTAGGACCTCCTACCAAAACAATGAAATCACGCATGGACTATTTGAAAAAAATTGAAGCTCAAACGTTTAACGAAATCATTTATGGCGCTAAACCGGCTGAAGCTTTTGATGAATTCGTAAAGAGCTGGAAGTCATCCGGCGGCGACGATATGACGAAAGAAGTTAATGAGTGGTATGCTAGTTTAACGAAATAAGCTTGACGAAATGCGGTCCCTGAGGGGCTGCATTTTTTTGTGTTATGCAGCAAGCTGAATTCACATGTTGGATGGCAAAAGTGGTTGCATTTGTGCCATGAATGTTGGGTTTGTTAGCTACTTCAATTTTTCCGTCGCTGATATAATTTTTATATAAGGAACGCGATGCATACGTGCCGTGAAAGGCTGATTGCGTTCTGCATTTCATCCAGCGGGAGGAACAAAACATGTCTCAGCAGCAAACAATTCAACAAGATGACATTTCGGTATCTGTTGTCAAATCAAAAGGAAAACCGCTGTTTTATTACCTCATAAAGCAATGGCCATTCCATCTTATGGTGCTTCCATCCCTCGTCTTTCTAATCATCTTCGCATACTTGCCAATGGGTGGACTTGTAATGGCTTTTCAGGATTATAAACCATGGCTAGGCCTGACAGGCTCGGAATGGGTTGGACTGGATCAGTTCCGCTATTTGTTCGAGAGGCAAGACAGCCTGCAGGTGATCTGGAACACGCTAATCATCGCTATTTTCAAAATGGTACTGAATCTTTTTGCTCCATTCGTATTCGCTATTCTTTTAAATGAAATTAGAAAACAGCTTGTCAAACGTTTTGTACAGACGCTAGTCTATTTGCCGCATTTTTTATCTTGGGTTATCTTGGGCGGCATTCTTACGGATCTTCTATCGACGGAAGGCGGGCTGGTGAACCGTCTCCTAACAGGAATATTCGGAATCGAGCCGATCTTCTTCCTAGGCGATGGCGACTGGTTCCGCTTCACCGTTATCCTCTCTGATGTATGGAAAGAGTTTGGCTTCGGTACCGTCGTATTCCTTGCAGCGCTCGCCAACGTTAACCCATCGCTTTACGAGGCAGCAGAGGTGGATGGCGCAAGCCGCTGGAAGCAGACGCTTCATATTACGGTTCCGTCGATGATTCCAATTGCTATTGTAGTCGGTACACTGGCGCTCGGAAACGTGCTGAATGCGGGCTTCGATCAAATTTTCAACCTTTATAATTCATTGGTTTACGCGAAGGGCGATATTATTGATACGTTTGTATACCGCACAGCTATTTTAAGCGGCGAAATGGGCTTTGGTACGGCAATCGGATTGTTTAAATCGGTGATCAGCTTTGTCTTAGTCGTTATCTCCTATCGCCTTGCTTACAAACTAGCCAATTACAGAATTTTTTAAATAATATAAGCAAGATCGCGAAACGAGTTAGCCGTCTGAGGACGCGATGGCCGTTTACGCTAGCCAAAGGAGGACCTGCCGAATGTATCATAAATCACCATCCTATCGCGTTTTCAACACGTTTAATACGATCCTATTGATCGTTCTTGCCCTGCTATGTGTGATTCCGCTGCTGCATGTGCTTGCCGTTTCGCTAAGTGCAAAGGCGGCTGCGGATGCTAATATCGTCGGTCTATGGCCAGTCGATTTCACGTTGGATGCTTACCGAAAAACGACAAGCAATCCAATCTTTCTAAACTCGATGTGGATCGCCGTTCAGAGGACGGTAATCGGAACGCTATTGACTTTGTTGTTAGCCTTCTTGGCAGCTTATCCGCTATCCAAAGAAAACACCGCATTCCGCGGCAGAAATATTTATGCATGGCTGTTCGTATTCACGATGCTCTTTAATGGGGGACTTGTCCCGTTTTATATGGTCATTCAAAAGATTGGCCTTATGGACAACTTTTGGGTACTCGTCCTTCCAGGAGCGGTTAATGTCTTCTTAACCATCCTTATGCTCAACTTTTTCCGCGGAGTACCCAAGGAGCTGGAGGAAGCAGCGCTCATTGATGGAGCAGGTCATTTCCGTACATTGTTCAGCATCTATCTACCCGTTTCGTTGCCGGCCATTGCAACGCTCGCTTTGTTCAGCATGGTCTTTCATTGGAATTCATGGTTTGACGGCCTGCTTTATATCGGAGATCCAAAGCGTTATCCGCTGGCCACATTCCTTCAAACGGTTATCATCCAGCGCGATATGAGCTCGATGAGCATGAACCCAGCTGATTTAGCGCTAATCTCACAAAAAACAGTGAAATCAGCCCAAATCTTCATCGGCGCTCTCCCGATACTTATCGTATATCCATTCCTCCAAAAGTTTTTTGTCAAAGGATTGGTAATGGGTTCAGTAAAAGAGTAATCGAGTAAACACAACATGCACTCACATCCCACCAAAACAGAGGGGCTGTTTCAAACGTAGATTTATCTACGCTAGGAACAGCCCCTCTGTATTTCTGTGTTTTATTGATGAAGTTTAAGCAGAGCGACGCGATTGCCAACTCTAACGAACCCAGTAGCTCTTATTCAAACGTTTCGTACTAGATTAATAATCTAACGAACCTCAGTATCGTTATTTCGGGAAAAGTAACACATATCACCCCAAATAACATGAGATAACGTCCCTAGGGTTCGTTAGAACTTTAGCAAAGTAGTTTTCAGCCAAATAAGCATCAAACAGTTCCTTAAAGAAGTAATCAGCGAATTATACACCCAAAGTAAAGCGTGTCCCAAAGGGACGAAAGCGTTCCAACGCAAACGCAGCAAAAGAGCGCATGGCTAGCTTTAGCGTTAGTCCAATTGCGGGTGTCCAGAGGGCGCAGCCCTTGGGGCCCACCCTTGGAAGGGAGGGTTTGGGAGGGTTCGAAACGCTTTTGAAGTTTGGTTAACAAGTAATCAGCGGGTTATGCACCCAAAGTAAAGCGTGTCCCAAAGGGACGAAAGCGTTCCAACGCAAACGCAGCAAAAGAGCGCATGGCTAGCTTTAGCGTTAGTCCAATTGCGGGTGTCCAGAGGGCGCAGCCCTTGGGGCCCACCCTTGGAAGGG
>NZ_JBFTSN010000203.1:0-11257 GCF_056400045.1 Paenibacillus sp. 01L418 | reverse complement strand
AGGTTGTACAATAGGCTTCATAACATAGAAAGGGTATATCAGAGCATAGGTTCAATTAAATACATAATAGAAAATTTAATACATGTGATTGACCAACAAGATACAAATAAAATAAGCATTATGGCTAGTTCAGTCCATAATTATCCATCATTCATTTTAGGTAAATACAAATGCAACGCTGTAGATTTCTGGAATGAACAGATTTGCTTTTACAATAGAATTTATCAAAGTGACTTCATGAGTGATTGGAAATATTTGTTTTTTGAATATTATCCGAAGCATGAGCAATCACTGTTGCGTTAACCATTTAATAGGAATACATATTAAAATTTAAAAATGGAGTGATTAAGTGTTTCCGATTCTAGAGACAGAAAGATTGCAATTGAGAGAAATCGTTAAAGAAGATGCTCATAGCATCTTTCATTGCTTTTCCAATCATGATGTGACACGATATTATGGACAAGATACGTTAACAAATATCGAACAAGCAGAACCGTTCATTGCGTTTTTCGCGAAAAGCTACCAAGAAAATCGAGGCATTCGATGGGGAATTGAAATAAAAGGTAAAAAAGGAATGATCGGGACCATCGGTTTTAATGTTTTGTCTTTAAAACATAAGAGAGCTGAGATAGGCTATGAGCTTCATCCTGATTATTGGGGAAATGGATATGCAACAGAAGCCATTTCAAAAGTTATAGCATATGGTTTTAGCGAACTTGGGTTAACACGAATTGGCGCGATTGTTTTTATTGAAAATAAAAAATCCAATCAAATATTAACAAAACTAGGTTTTGAAAAAGAAGGGATTTTGAAAAACTATATGTATCAAAATGGTGTTGCCTATGATACAAACATTTACTCTTTGATAAAGTGAAGTTAATGAAAGGATGGAATCAATGAAAACAATTCAAAAGATGTATGAACATCTAAACTGGGCAAATCAACGTATTCTAGAAACTTTGCAAAATGTAGAAGTCGAGGATCAACTGGTGCGGTTATTTTCTCATATTCTATATGCCGAACAAGTTTGGATTGCTAGAATACAAGGAATGGACAGTTCACAAATGCCTATCTGGTCAGATGGTGATCTAGAATCCTGTGCAACACTTATTAAACAAAATGAAGAAAGCTTCAAAAATATTCTCACTAAAATCACAAATGCTGACTTAGATAACTTAGTTTCATATTCAAACAGTAAAGGTAAAGAGTTTATAACTTCCACACGAGATATTTTAACTCATGTAGCACTACATGGTCAGTATCATCGAGGACAAATTAATTTACAAATTCGAGCAAATGCTTTTGAACCCGTCAACATTGATTATATTTCTTTTGTGAGATAGAAATATCAATAGTTACGATTTGAATTACAGGTAAACGATAGTTATACTTTAGTTCTGGAGCAGTTTGCCATGGCAGCTGCTCTTTATTATTTATTAATACAAAGGTTCGTATGGCTCCAATACTTGGTCATAGTGATATATGATGAAGAAGGTCTGTACCCCTCGTTTTTGTAAGAGAAAGGTGTGTAAATCCTGTTTAAGCTTAATCATGTCTCTCGTCCTATGCGTACTACTTTATTCATTATTATCATTCTCGTTTTTTCGATTAGCACCGCATCTGTTCTGTTGTATGGCGATCACTTTCTCATTGGGTCATATGATAAACAAAATAATGACGACGTCAAATATGTAAATAGCGCTAAAATTTTATTGAATAAGCACACGATTGCTTATAACAGCGGCGATGAGCCGTCTGCTTTCATCATGCCAGGAATGCCAGTTGTACTGGCTGGTCTCATGCTCATCTTCGGACAAGGAGATGGAGGGGTTATGGCATTCCGAGTCCTTATGGCAGCCCTGCAGGCGTTCTCGATCTATTTGATTTTTATAGCAGCTAATCAGCTGTTTAATAGTAGAGCTGCTATAATAGCCAGCATCGCAACTGCGCTTTATTTGCCCGATTATTTTTCTTCAGGCGCCATTTTGTCGGAGACAATGTYCCGCACGTTGTTCATATTGCTTATTTGCTTTAGTCTTCTTGCCTTAAGGAGACAGGAAACGAAGTATTACATTATTTCGGCCGCTATTGTTGGGCTAGCATGTTATTTCAAACCGCATGCGGTGCTTTTTCCCGCGGTCTGGTTCATTTTATGGCTTGTGCAAAAGATATTTTGGAAAATTATAGTGAAGTATACAGCAGTTATTTCGTTAACGATGATCCTTTTGCTATCACCATGGTGGATACGGAATTACGTCACATTTGATAAATTCATTCCATTCACACAATCAGCAGGCAATCCAATGTTATTAGGCGCGCTTATCAACAACGACGCACCTTCAAAGGCTTTCTTCGACACCCATCTAGAATACGAGGGCATCAGTGAAAATCTATTTGCAGGCTCAGACGCTGCTCAAGCCGAAACAGCACAAAAGATTGTAAACTTCGGCTTTAAAAATCAACCATTAAAATACTTGAAATGGTATACGATTGATAAAGTATTTGGATTATATGCGGCTCCTTATTATTGGAAAACGGTATTTGGTGTAAATATTTGGATCGCGGGCATCTATCATGTCGTATTTATGCTATTGGGAGCAGCAGGTTTACTGATTACGCTTAAGCGAGCCTTCCGGCAAAATGAGATTGCTTATTTGTTTTTATTGCTTTCACTGGCCTATTTTACATTAATCTATATTCCTTTTGTCGCATTCAATAGGTATGGTTACCCGAATGTGTTTCTTTTCTTTATGAGCGCAGGTTTTTTTATCGACTGGGCGATTGCAAAGTATCAAAGTACGAGTGTGAAAAATCATGTCACTGCCAACCTTTAAAGGCTTCAACACACACGGGAATCGAAATGGATGGGAGGCTTTATGAAAAAAAGATATGCTTTCATGCTATTTATAGCAATCAGTATTTTATTTTTAATAGGATATAATAGATATTTTTATAGTTTTCAAGCTCTTAATAATAATGCTGTCATATTTAGTGGTCCGACCAAATCTCCGAATGGCGAATATAATGCAAGTGCATATTATATCCCTTACGGTGGCGCAGCAGGTGGCGTTTTGTATCTTGTCGAGGTTGAAGAAATCCAAACGGGCAAGAAAAAAACGATTTATTCAAGCAATCATAAAGACATTTTTTCTATGAATTGGAAATCCGCAGAAGTTCTTAAAATTAAAAATGAAAGTCCAGAATATAATGACCATAGGAATATAGAGTTAAATGTGAAGTCCGATATTTATGAAGAATCTGGAGCAGCATGTCGAAGTCTATTGTTAAAAGGAAAGTTTGAAAATTGTTATAAGGCCGATGACATTCAGGTGCCATTTATTCTTAAAATGATTGGTTTCTGAAAAGAGACACGGAACTCCACAATTTGAAATTACGATTGTTAAGATACATTGGCTTGATTAATTATGGTTTTAGTATTTAGCATACTTCATGTTGCAAACGGTACACCAATGCTTAAGGCTCAAATTATTATGAGAAAAGGTACAGCTCCTCTAAAAATATGAGGAGTTGTACCTTTAGTTTTTTCTATAGCTGCTTTTAAGCATAAGAGACAACATAAGAGATCTAAGGGTCATTGCAGTGGTATTTGATGTAATGTTCACCAGAACTAGTCACCGTGCAGGATACTTCCAAAATATATAGAATGTTTTTATAACATATCGATATTTTTGACAAATCTTTCATCAGATGTAGTGGGGGTATATGTTTATGGAAAATAATCGAAATTGGGCAGGTAACTATAGGTATAGCGCAGCGGAACTCCATGTTCCGGAAACATTGGAGCAAATACAAGAAATAGTAGCACGTAGCAATCGAATTAAGACACTTGGCACTCGTCATTCGTTCAATGGAATCGCTGATTGTAACGAAAACCTCATCTCTCTTCAAAAGTTTAACCGAATCATTGCATTAGACACTAAACACAATAAGGTTACAGTCGAGGGAGGTATTAGATACGGAGATCTGTGTCAATATCTGTATGAATTCGGTTATGCTTTGCACAACTTGGCGTCGTTGCCCCATATTACAATAGCAGGCGCATGCCAAACGGCCACACATGGTTCCGGTGACCAGAATGCTAATCTTGCTTCGGCGATTCATTCCATGGAAGTTGTCAAAGCGGATGGGAATAAGGTCGTATTCTCCCGTGATCAACAAGATGGGCTTTTTGCCGGGGCGGTAGTGGGGCTTGGAGGGCTCGGGGTTATTACGAAAATCACTCTAGATATAATCCCCACATTCCAGATGAGTCAATATGTATTTGATCATTTGCCTTTAGTTCAACTTAAAGACCATTTTGACGAAATATTCTCTAGCGCTTATAGTGTTAGTCTTTTTACGGATTGGAAAACGTCTACATTCAATCAAGTCTGGCAAAAGCGTAAGTTACCAGATCTTGAACACGCTGAAGTGGAATCTGATTTTTTTGGCGCCAAGCTCGTAAGTGTACCACGACATCCAGTGCCAGGTTATTCTGCAGAGAATTGCAGTGAGCAGCTTGGTATTCCGGGGCCATGGCATGAAAGGCTACCGCACTTCCGCATGGATTTCACGCCAAGTGCCGGAGAGGAACTACAGAGTGAATATTTTGTGCCGCGTAAAGATGCCTATCAAGCACTATGTGCGATTGACCGGATACGTGATTTCATATCGCCACATCTTTATGTGTCAGAAGTTCGTACGATTGCAGAAGACAATTTGTGGATGAGTCCTTGTTATAAGCAGGAATCCGTTGCTTTTCACTTTACATGGAAGGCGAATTGGGAGGCGGTCCGACAAATCCTTCCGATGATCGAGGAACAAATTGCGCCTTTCCATGCTCGCCCACATTGGGCAAAGCTGTTTGCCACGCCGCCTGCCCATCTTCAATCATTATATGAGAAGTTGCCTGACTTTCGGCAATTACTACTTCAAAACGACCCTCAAGGAAAGTTTTGCAACGGCTTCTTGAAAAACTACATTATGGAGAAACAATAATTCCTTTACAGTTATATAACCATATGGTAATGTATAAAATATAATATGGAAATTATAACTTTGGAGGGGATTGAATGGACGGTAAACTTCTACAATATGAAGGAAGAAGTGTGGTTCGGTTCGAGCGTTATCTAAATCATCCGATAGAAAAAGTATGGAGGGCGATAACTAGTCCCAATCAGATTGTCAATTGGTTAACTGCGCATGCTGAATTTGATTTGATCGTTAACGGAAAGATTACATTTCGTTGGGAGAATGGGGATCTGGTACATGGAAAGTTCACTATGGTCAATCCCCCAAATGAGCTCGAGTACACTTGGATAGAGAAGTCTTCAGGAGAATCAGTGGTTCGATGGGAGCTGCATGACGATGATAATGGATGCCATCTTCACCTGACTCATACGTTTTACGAGTCCGCTGAAGTTGCTGATTTTCTGGCAGGCTGGCATGTGCATCTAGACATGATTGATATGATTCTTCATGAAAAGCATGTCGACTTCCCTTCGGATCGTTTTAAAGACTTGCGCAAGAAATATGATTCGATAATGAATTGAGTTGTAAAGGAAGACAATGCTGATGCTCTTGCAGCGATTAGCACATCAAATTAAAATCCATTGTCGGTTGCGCATTCGAGTGGAGAGGACCAAGTGATGAGTAATAATATATTTGAAGTTTTGTCGGAACCGCACAGACGGTCTATGCTGGATCTATTGCGCATTCGCGAGCGATCAGTTGGTGAACTTGTAGATAAGTGTCAATTGAGTCAACCAGGTGTTTCTAAGCATCTAAGAGTATTGCGAGAAGCTGGATTGGTAGAGGTACGATCTGTATCTCAAAAAAACATCTATTCCTTACGCCCAGAGCCGCTTCAAGAAGTCGATAAGTGGCTGGAGTCTTATCGTCATTTCTGGTCCAGCAAGCTTGACGATCTCCAGTCCTTCCTTGACCAAGAAGAAGAATAGATACTTGATTAGAACTTACATTGACCATGATAAAGTCAGGAGATTATCCTGGCTTTTTCTGTGTTACACCATAGATGAAGATAGAGATTCGAAAATCGAATCTTATTGAACTAACGGAAAGCTAAGAACAATGATAATTGTGGATGAGCAGGCSCTTCGGCGGTCTGCTTTTTTTTATCTGAAAAGAAGTAGAGCGAGAAGTAAGACGGGGTACTATTAATGATAGAACTATTCATTACGATGGGAATGGGGATATAATTCAGGAAACAATAACACTTTTTAGCAATTTCCGCTCCATATCCTTATGAATTAGAATAATTTATTCATAATGCTAACTAATAACATAAAGTAAATTTTTCATTTTGAAAATTTCAATTGGAATGAAGGGGATGTAGCACCGTTGGAGAGAGTTCATGACGCTGCATTAAATAGTTTCTGGGTTGCAGTGGTCGTTTCGTTGATTCTTATGTGTTTTTATCCGCTCAGCTTCTTATTTGAGGTTCATATGATGTTTTATATGTACGTGCTGCCGTTTTTGATATTATTTCTGTGGATATTCACTCTTTTGTGCTTATGCCCTGCTTTTTATTTAATAGATCTGTTACTCAAAATTAAAAAAAGGAGATTAATTCCATCCATGCTTGCTCACGCATTTACCGGATTGATGATTTCCACAATGATATATTCCCTCTGTGTCGGCAAATTAGAATGGAATTACTTCTACTGCGTACCCGGAATCCTAAGCGGCTTTATGTTCCCAGTAATGGAGCGTTGGAATTAGAGAATCATTTCTTGCTTTAGCAGAAAGGATTGAACTACTTGAAGCCTATTATCATTTTGTACATATTGCTTCTGTTCGTAATGGGATGTCAAAGCAAAGAGGACAAGTCAATAATTAAGGAGGTTTCGTCCGAATCCATTACAGTTCGAGTCAAAGTGTAAAGAGAAGAAGCATCAAAAATTAAAATTCATACCGAATTGGTGAATACAGGCGATAATTTCATTGGGATCATCCATGGCGACCCTTTGACTGGAGCAGTCGTCGGAGAGCGATCTAATCGCCCAGATATTATTTATAGTTTTGTTGGTATCTCAAAGTCATTAGCTAAGAATGAAGTATACAGTTTCGATAAGGACAAAATGATTAATATTACACCTGAAGATCAAATTCTTTACACTGAAACCATATTTTCGATTAATGGTGAAAGGAAGACCATAGAATTAAATATTAATTTAGATGAAGTTGATTAAAAAGTATCTTTGAATTCCTAATTCAAAACTTTAAAATTGGAGGCGCATATTTATGGACTATTTTATAATAACCGGCACATCAAGAGGAATTGGACAAGCTATTGCAGAGCAACTTATCTCATCAGAGCACTATTTATTTTGTATTTCACGCGAAAGAAATCATTCGTTAACAAACAAAAGCAAGAACATAACCTATTTAGAATTTGATTTACACGACATTGATCAAATCGAGGCGTTAATGAACCGAATTTTTTCAGAAATTGATCTGTCTAAATCCACTGGTGTTTATCTCATAAACAATGCTTCTATGATCGCTCCTGTTGCATTTATTGATTCGGCTGCTGTTAACGAAATAACAGGAAACATTCATGTTAATCTGCTCGCACCTATTTTACTGACTTCTACATTTATGAAGCATACGAAAACCTTTTTAGGCAAAAAGCGCATTTTAAATATATCATCCTCCTCAGCCAAACATCACCACCCTGGCATGAGTCTTTATTCGGCATCCAAAGCAGGCTTGGACGTATTCACTCAATGTGTAGGTCTTGAACAAAGCCACACCCAAACACCTGTCGGTATTATTTCTATATGGCCAGGAATGATTGATACGAATTTGCAAAAGGAAGCAAGAACTCAAGACCAAGCAGCTTTCCCATCTGCTCAGCTATTCGGAAAGGCCAAAGATGCCGGCATGCTGACGACACCAGAWGAAACCGCACAACAAATAATAGCGTTTTTGTTTACAGAGCATTTTGAACATGGTGCTATCGTTGATATTTATGACTATTCGAAGCTTCAACAACATGTTGACACTCCAAACAAAAACACTTAACAAAGGCGGCTGAAATAATGATTAGCATAATTAACGGTTCTGAAACTTTAATCATAGTCATTCATGAAATCTATGGCATTAACCGTCATATGCAACATATTTGTCAATCACTAGCGGATCACGATTTTGATGTTATTTGTCCAAATCTTTTGGAACAAGAAGTACCTTTTGACTATGCAAAAGAGGAAACTGCATATCGTCATTTCGTAGAAAATGTAGGCTTTATTAAGGCTTCGAACCAAATTAAGCATCTCGTATCCGACAAGAGGGCTAATTATAAAAAAGTTTTTCTTGCCGGATTTAGCGTAGGAGCAACAACTGCTTGGTTATGTTCAGAGGAAGCAGAGGTTGATGGGATAGCAGCATACTATGGTTCACGCATTAGAAACTACACGGAATTATTACCTAAATGTCCAATGATATTATTTTTCCCACAAGAAGAATTGTCGTTTCATGTAGATGAATTAATTTCGATTTTAAGCAAAAACGATGCGAATGAAATCCATAAATTTAGCGGACAACACGGCTTCAGTGACCCGTATTCTCATAAATACAATGAACAATCCGCACAAAAGGCCTTTTCTGAGATGGTAGGCTTTTTCCATAACATAGAACGATTGTGATCCCATCGTAGGAAGCAAATACATTTGGTTGTTTGTAGACTGCCTGTTAACGGAGTTTAACTTTAAGAGGGCTATCATCGGTAATTTTACAGTAACTATTTTATTATTGGGGCGATAGAGTGGAAGAGAACAATTCATATCCTAATAGGACCCGAAGGTGATATGAAGTAACGGAGCCCGGCACGAGCTCTGCTTTTTAATGCGATAATGTTAGAGGGAAATCAAAAAAGAACCCGGATAATTTTATCAGGTTCTAAACATTTGCATATAAACAAACACGATGATATAATCGTTTCACGTCTTCGGAAATAATTTTGAACATAAATGTTACATCTTACAATTTTATTTTATCATGCTGGTAAGCTCTTGTCAAATCTTTTTCTCAATTTATTGGATAGGAGAGATATTGAATGCGTTCTTTAGTTCTCGGTTTTCAGGAAATGGAAAAAACGCAATTTTCACTCGTTGGAGGAAAAGGGTTGAATTTAGGGGAATTATCAAAAATCGAAGAAATTCAAGTACCAGAAGGATTTTGCGTTACAACTGAGGTTTATCAAAGAGCCTTCGAACATAACGAAACGTACTATGCATTGTTGAATCAACTGACAACGTTAAAAGCAGTAGATCGAGACCAGATTGGTGAAATTAGCAGAAAGATTCGACAAATCATTATGGAGGTAGAAATTCCTTCTGAAGTTGTGAAAGCAATTACACACTATCTCTCACAATTTGGTGATGAACATGCTTATGCCGTACGTTCTAGTGCGACTGCTGAAGATTTACCACATTCTTCTTTTGCTGGTCAACATGACACCTATTTAAATATCATCGGCAAAGAAGCAATCATTCAGCATATCAGTAAATGTTTTGCATCTCTATTTACGGATCGCGCGGTAATCTACCGTATGCAAAATGGATTTGACCACAGTCAAGTTTATTTATCCGTTATCGTTCAAAGGATGGTTTTCCCACAGGCTTCGGGCATTTTATTTACCGCCGATCCGATCAGTTCTAACCGAAAGCTGCTCTCCATCGATGCCAGCTTTGGACTTGGAGAAGCGTTGGTTTCTGGCCTAGTTTCTGCCGATTGTTATATCGTACAGGGAKGGGAAATCGTCAACAAAAGGATAGCAACCAAAAAAGTGGCTATCTATGGATTAAAAGAAGGAGGAACAGAGACAAAGCAAATCGATCCTGAACTACAGAAGACACAAACACTTACTGAACAACAAATTTTACGATTGGCGCTCATCGGAAGACAGATCGAAGCTTATTTTGGTTGTCCACAAGATATCGAATGGTGTTTAGTTGATGATACATTTTATATTGTACAGAGTCGTCCAATTACAACCTTATACCCGATCCCTGAAGCGAATGATAAAGAAAATCACGTCTATGTTTCTGTTGGTCATCAACAAATGATGACCGACCCCATAAAACCATTGGGACTGTCTTTCTACCTGTTAACGACCCCTGCAACCATGCGAACAGCTGGTGGAAGATTGTTTGTTGATATCACACATAGCCTGGCTTCCCCTGTCAGTAGCAGTATTGTAATAGATGCCTTGGGAAAATCCGATCCCCTCATAAAAGACGCGCTTATGACTATCGTAGAGCGAGAAGATTTTATAAAATCAACTCCTGATGTTAAACAAGTACCTAGTCCCATTAAAAGCAGTAAAGGTAAGACGTTTTCCGATATTCAAGCACAAATCGAAAATAACCCGACAATCGTTTCTGATTTAATTAAAAGTAGTCAAACATCGATAGAAGAGTTAAAACAAAACATCCAAACGAAATCAGGATCAGATTTGTTTGATTATATTTTAGAAGATATCCAGCAATTAAAGAAAACTCTATTTAACCCACAAAGTTCTGCTGTAATTATGACTGGGATGGATGCTTCATCATGGATTAATGAAAAAATGAACAAGTGGTTAGGTGAAAAAAATGCAGCAGATACGCTTTCGCAATCTGTACCAAACAATATTACTTCGACAATGGGTCTGGCACTATTGGATGTCGCTGATGTGATTCGTCCTTATCCAGAAGTAATTGATTATTTACAATATGTAAGAGAAGATAACTTTTTGGATGATCTAGTTAAGCTAAATGGTGGGAAAGAAACCCAAGACGCTATCTATGCTTATCTCGACAAATATGGGATGCGATGTGCCGGTGAAATCGATATGACAAAAACTCGTTGGAGTGAAAAACCAATTACACTTGTCCCGATGATTCTAGGCAACATCAAAAACTTTGAGCCTAATGCCGGCAAGCGAAAATTCGAACAAGGGCGACAGGAAGCTTTGGAAAAAGAACAAGAGTTATTAGACCGATTAAAACAATTACCGGATGGTAATCAAAAAGCCGCAGAGACCAAACAAATGATCAGCTTAATCCAAAATTTCAGCGGATATCGTGAATATCCAAAATACGGCATGATTAGTCGATACTTCGTATATAAGCAAGCTTTATTGAAAGAAGCCGAACAGCTCGTACAAGCGGGCATTATTCATGAAAAAGATGATGTATACTATCTTACTTTTGAAGAATTTCGCGATGTCGTAGCCACAAATATACTGGAT
>NZ_JBFTSN010000202.1:0-11311 GCF_056400045.1 Paenibacillus sp. 01L418 | reverse complement strand
AACCTGACCCTCCCGCTGCCGTCGCTGGATAAAGGTTACTATAAACTGCAATTAACGGCCAAAGACGGAGAACAAATCGTTAAGAACACGACGACTTCGGTTACAGTGCTCGCTCCCAACGCGGATCTCGCCGACCAACCTTCGCCATTCGGCGTTGCGACCCATTTCGGCMAGAATTGGGACCCTATTCTGATTCCGCTCGTTTCCAGACTGGGTGTCAGCATGGTACGCGACGAGATTGGTTGGGGTGGGATTGAGAAGGAAAAGGGTGTTTATCAATTCCCGGAGAAGTACGAAACGTATATGGCAGCCTTAAAGCAGCACCGAATCTCGCCGTTTATCGTGCTGACCTACAACAATAACCTATATCCCGGCGGTTTTCATATTAAAGACCCTGCAGGGGTAGCAGGCTTTGCGAATTACGCGCGTGCCGTTTTGAATCATTACGGTGATCAGATCAAGAAGGTTGAAGTATGGAACGAATATAACGCCTTTGGCGGCGGAGCATCTGCGTCGTATTATTTTCCGCTGTTGAAAGAGACGTACAATGCTATAAAGGAGCTTCGCGAGGATGTGCGCGTGATCGGACCTGCCGGAGTGACCATTCCTTACGACTGGATTGAAGAATTGTTTGCGCTGGGTGGTCTGAACTATCTGGACGGCGTCTCCGTTCACCCGTACCGTTTTCCGGAAATCCCAGAGGGCGGCGATCTAGCTTTAGACAAGCTGAACAAGCTGATTGCAAAATATAATACTTCTGGCAAGGAAATACCGCTTTGGCTGACAGAGATGGGCTGGCATACGAAGTTGGGCGGAGATGGCATCTCGGTGGATAAACAAGCGGAATACCTTGCCCGTTATAATGTCCTAGCGATCTCCGAAGGCGCGGAAAATATCACCTGGTACGATTTGAAAAATGACGGTACAGACGCAGAGAACCGGGAGCATAACTTCGGTATTATCGTAAACGAGGAAGATGGACGGGGCGCCTATACGGCCAAGCCGGCTTTTGCAACTTACGCGGTTCAGACGAGGCAGCTGACCGGTGGGGAATATGTTGAGCAGGAGCAGGTGTACGGCAACGTAAGGAGCTATCTGTTCCGCAAGAATGGCGAAGATCTGCGCGTTCTATGGTCTCTTACCCCGCAAAAGGTTGTCTTGACGACGGATAGTCCTGTTATCGTAACCGATTTCACTGGAGAAGAGCAGACGCTTATGCCTTTGAATGGCAAAGTCTATTTAAAGCTTGGCAATCAGGTGTTCTATGTAAAAGGCAACATTTCCGGCATTCATGCTGGCGRCTTATTCTCTGCGGATGACGTTGTTGCGGCCGTGAACGATCATGTTCGCATACGTGTAAAGCTCGATAATACGGGCAGCACTACAGCGATGATAGCTGAGGTTGAAGTGGCCGGCGTCACGCAGACTGTATCCGTCCCGGCGAACGGGCAGCTTGACGTACCAATCACTCTACCTGCGGTTCCAGAGATTGGGAGCCGGACTTATATTGCCAATGTGAAAGTAGACGGCAAGCCCAGCGCTCACTTGCTTGTGAACGCCCGAATCGAGGAGCCGTTCGGCATGGCGGTCGAGCCGCATATCGTATCTATGGACGATCGGACGGGCCAGTTGAAAATCTCTTATACGAACAATTCAGCCGTGTCCGCTTATACGCTAACGAGCTTAGATTGGCAGTTGGGCGAGCTTTCCGGTTCGCAAACGTATAACGAAGTAATTCCACCTGCTTCCACGTGGCGGGGCAGCGTAGATATTCCGATTCCTGCATACGGCAAACCTTATGCTTACCAAGTGAAGTTGAATTTTAAAGAAACGGCGCCCATAACGTTGGATGGCTCTACCGAGTTCAATCCGATCATCAAGAAAACGGCTTCCGGSGAACGCTTGCAGGAAGTCCAGGTTCCCGGATACGCTCTGAATTTAATTGAGACGGGCAACAATCGGGTGAGAGGCTGGAAGGGGCCGGATGATTTAAGCGGCGATTTCTGGTTGAACTGGGATGAGGAGCATTTCTATTTGACCGCCAAGATTAAGGACGACATCCATTATCAGGATCAATGCGGGTCCTCATCCTGGACCGGCGACGGGATCCAGTTTGCTCTCTTCTCAGGCGTTGCGGGTAAGGAGATACCCGATAAGTACGAGTACGGATTTGCACTTTGTCCGAACGGGCAGAGTGTCGTCCACCGCTGGAGCACTCCGCAGGGCGTCGAAGTGGGAGATGTGACGAATGTGGAAGCGAAAGTGATCCGTGATGAAGAAACGAAATATACGTATTACTATATTGCCCTTCCGTGGAGCGAGCTTGCTCCGGTCCATCCAGATAAGGGAATGATGAGCTTCAGCTTGTTGTTCAACGAGAACGACGGAGCAGGACGGAGAGAGTTCTTCGAATGGGGCGGCGGAATAGGCTCTTCGAAAGATTATAGGGAGCTGCGTCCGATGCAGTTTATGGGGGCAACCGTGCAAGAAGCCGACAAAACCGAGCTGACGGGCGCGATTACCGGGGCGAGACAGCTTCATGACGCGGCCGTGGTCGGCGATCAAGCCGGTCAGTACCCGGCTGTGGCGAAGGACGAGTTTCTAGCGGCTATCGAGGCGGCGGAAGCGGTTGAGGCCGACACGATAGCCTCACAGGCATCGGTAGATGCCGCGGTGGTACAGTTGAATGCGGCAATCGCTAAATTCAAGGCCGCCGAGATCAAAGAGGATCCGAGCGATCAAGCTGTATTGGCAGGTCCGGAACAAGTTCAAATTGGAGAAAGTTTTGAGTTAACCTATGGTCTATCTGAAGGGACAAAGTTATATCAAGCTCAGGAGGTAACGTTACAATTCGATCCTGCCCAAGTACAATTTGAAGGCTTCGTTGAACCGAGCGAGAAAGAAGGATTCATCATTGTTGAATATAAGCTTGGCGAGGGAGAACTAACATTTATCGCCGTTAATGTATCGAAGAATCCTGAATCATCCAACAAAAAACTTGTGAAGCTTCGCTTTAAAGCGATCGCGCCAACGGCAGAAAATGCTGCTACATCGATTAAAGTAACGGAATTACAGCTTGCCAATGCGCCGGATGAGGAAATCTACGGTTTCGGCACAGAATATAAAGTAACGATTCAAGACGTGAAGGAAGTTGATAAGTCAGATCTGAACAAATTAATTGCAGAAGTGGAACAAGTCTTAGAGAATGCTCAAGTGGGAAGCTTGCCAGGCCAATACCCAGCGGAAGCAAAAGCGGCACTGCAACAAGCATTACAACAAGCACAAGCCACCGTGGATAATGTGAAATTAACACAAGCTGAGTTGGAAGCTGCAATTACAACATTGAAGCAAGCACTGAATGCCTTCAGCAAAGCGGTTCATGTTGCAAAACCAGGCGATGTGAACGAAGACGGCAAGTTCACTATTGGAGACTTAGTGAAGCTCGTTGAGGCATATGGAATAACGGAACAAGATTCTGAATGGAATCAAGTGAAACAACTGGACTTCAATAAAGATGGTGAAATTGGTTTAGAAGATATTGTTCTCATTGCTAGATTAATTCTGAATAAATAATGTTACATCTGGGCGACTGCGACTGTACATTTAGTTAAACCAAGAGAAGACATACCATGTTCGGATAACGAAAGGGGGATTTCGGATTCCCCCTTTCGTTAAGTTATGGCAAAGAAGGGACAGCATAGGATGAAATATTCGCGTTTTGCAATGAGAGTTATTTTACTCATTAGTTTCATCGCAGCCTCAATCCTGCAACCATCAAACAATGTACAAGCAGCAGCAAGCGATACCACATTTGAATTTACTAGTCAGTCCGATGAGGTGAAGCCCGGAGATACAATCGAGCTATCTGTTTCTGCAAAAGATGCGAAACTTGTCTATGGTTACGAACTAACTATCCTATATCCTGCAGAGCATTTGCGCTTTAAAAAGATAGTCAGTGCGTTCAGTTCGGCATCTTTTCACAAACTTTTTGACAAGGAACCGGGGAAATTATTGATATTTGGTACGAAAACAGGGAACCAGCAAGGAGATAGCGGGAATCTCGATCTAGCAAAAATTCAATTTGATGTAATCAGCAAAAAAAAGGCAGGAACAGCGATCAYAGCTGAGCTATCAAAAGTGAAATTGATGACGAGAGATCTGGATGCTAGTACTATCGATGTGAGCAAAAAAATTGATTTTACATTTAAACCGCAGATTCAAATTCAATTAAAGGATATTGCCGGTCATTGGGCGGAGAAAAATATTATACGCGCGTTGGAATTAGGATTTGTGGTTGGTTACCCGGATCATACCTTTCGACCAGACCGATCAGTCACACGGGAAGAGTTTGCCGCAATGCTAGCTAAAGCGATGGAGCTATACCCCAAAGAAAACAAAGCTATATTCAAAGATCAGCATGTTATTCAAGCTTGGGCTAATACGAGTGTGTTGGCGTTGGTAGAAAAGGGGATTATCACCGGATTTCCTGACAAAACCTTCCGGCCAGCTAGAAATATTACACGCAGCGAATTAGCGGTAATCATGGCTAGAACATTAAAACTGGATACAAATGATGTTCCCCGCACTGCGTTTAACGATTCGAAAGAAATGATGGGCTGGGCCGAACCGTCTATTGCAGCTGCTGTCAATGCAGGATTGCTGCAAGGCAGAGGTAATAATTGGTTTAAAGGAAACGAATTCACTACCCGCGCAGAGGCAGTAAAGGCGATCCTCTCTATTTTGGATACTATCTCGGAAACTGATTTAGAAGAAAGCGAATGAACTCGGTTGCGAGCTTACGACTTTTGAGTAATCCCCTTTTTTGTGGTATACAGGCTAGACCCGAATCTCGCGGAAGCTTCCAGCAATCTTATTATTATAATCATAGCCCAGTCCATTCGGACTGGGCTTCTGTTCTGGAACCATTTTCTGCATGCTATCTACTAGATAGGCACTTTTTGGAGAACATGTCAGTCAGATTGAGCCTTTTCATATCGTTATACTTTGTTATTTTTCCGATAGTCAGATGGACTGACTCCGACACGTGACGAGAAGATACGGCTGAGATAATATCCGTTGTCATAACCGCACTGTACAGCAATTTCCTGCAAAGTATAATCGCTTTCCATTAAAAGAGATTTTATTCGATTGATTCGTAAGGATGTGATGTACTCGCTAGGATTGACAGAAAAAGTTTGTTTAAACTTTCTCGTCAACTGCACAGCGCTTAAACCAAATTCAGCGGCTACTCTATTGATGTTGAAAGGTGTATAGGCGAGTGTTTGCAAACGCTCGAGTATGGCTTCAAGCATAGGATCTTCCGCGCTTGGCATGGATTCCTGAAATGGATTGAATTGATCGCTGGCAAGCAGGAGGATATCGTGAATAATCGTATTCTTCCAAAGCTGCGCTTGTTGATTCGAATGCCCCGATAGCTTACGAAGCATTCGAAGATTAGATTTTAGGCGATCCGGGTCCCCGATAATTACTTGGCCATGTGGATAGCTTTCTGTCGTTGTGTGAATGTTGGTGTTCGTTTCGGCTAAATGAAACAAAATAAAATGAAAAGTTAACTTCTCAAGCGTTTCTCTATGGAATGCAATATGAGGAGGGCATATGACGATACTGCCGAAGCTGGATTCCCCCTCTTGGCTTTCAAGCTGGAATGAAAATCGGCCACTTTCAGGTATGAACATAACCCAGTTGGCGTAAGTGTCCACGGAAAGCTGGAATCGATCGATATTTTGCCAATAGTTATAGGATATTACAGTCGGTGTGTGCGACCATAGAGCGGGATGATCCATTCTTATAAACTCCTTGAAATAAAGTATATCCTTGAAGTAATTATAGTGCATTTTCTTATACTTTGAATAGCAATATATTTGAAATTGAAGATACACACAACTTATATTCAGGGGGAGATTGCCATGAGAAATGAGTTAGTGAAGACGGATATTACCGTAGTTGGAGCCGGATTGGCAGGAATATGCGCGGCTATCGCCGCGGCAAGATTGGGCTTGAAAGTGGCGTTTGTTCATAACCGTCCAGTGCTGGGGGGCAATTCCAGCTCGGAGGTGAGAGTGTGGGTATGCGGTGCAACCGGTCATGGAGTAAATCGTTATGCCCGTGAGACGGGGATCATGGGAGAGTTGTTCATCCAGAACCAGTACCGCAATCCCGAGGGGAATCCTTATTTGTGGGATTTGACATTGCTGGAAGCCGTTCGCGCGGAACCGAATATCAGCTTGTACTTGAACACAGACGTCCGGGAAGTCGAAGCGGATGGAGAGCTTGAAGAGCGGATTATTCGTGCTGTTACCGGATGGATGATGGGCTCGGAGCGGCTTATTCGCTTCGAGAGCGAAGTGTTCCTCGATTGCACGGGAGATGGGTTGGTCGGTTTCCTAGCGGGAGCCGCCTATCGTCTAGGGCGTGAAGCGCAGCACGAATACGAGGAAGATTGGGCGCCAGAGGTTGCAGACGACATTACGTTAGGCAGCACCCTGCTGTTCTACACGAAGGATACCGGCAAGCCGGTTCGTTTTGTCGCTCCGTCATTCGCTAAGGACATTTTGACGACATCCATTCCGATCAAACGAGTCATACGCAGCGGTGATTCGGGCTGCCACTATTGGTGGATTGAATGGGGTGGAGAGCTGGATAGCGTTCATGAGAACGAGCGAATCCGCGATGAACTGTGGTCGGTCATATATGGGATATGGGACTATATCAAAAATTCGGGTCAATTCGATGCGGAGACGATGACGCTCGAATGGGTTGGCTCGATCCCGGGCAAGCGAGAGTACCGCCGCTTTATCAGCGACACGGTGTTGAATCAAAACGACATTATGGCGCAGCGTCCGTTCGACGACAGCATCGCCTTCGGTGGATGGTCGATTGACTTGCATCCCCCTCAAGGCATGTATGCGTCTGAGAGTGGATCTAAGCATTTGCATGCGGATGGAATCTACCATATTCCGTTCAGCTCTTTGTATTCAAGAAACGTAAGCAATCTGTTGTTTGCCGGACGGAACATCAGCGCGACGCATGTTGCTTTTGGCACGACGAGGGTAATGGCAACTTGCGCGGTAATAGGAGAAGCTGCGGGGGCAGGCGCCGCGTTGTCCGTTATGAAAGGCGTTACCCCGCGCGAGCTGCGTGAGTACCATATTGCCGAACTTCAGCAGATCTTGCTTAAGAGTGACRCTTCGATTATCGGATTACGGAACATGGATGCATTGGACTTGGCTAGGAGAGGAACCATGAGCGCTTCGAGTACTTTAACGCGAATTTGCTTGGATCAGCCATCGGAGGCGTACCCCCTTGCAAAGGACGTCGGTTTGCTATTTCCAATTGAAGGTGAGATGGGACAGTTCGAGCTGCTGCTGTCGGCAAGCGGGGAAAGTGAGCTTACCGTTGAGCTGTGGGATACCGGACGTGCGGAAAACTACGTTCCGGCAACGTTGCGTCATAGTGTGAAGGTGAAAGTAAGCACGGGTGAGCGGCAATGGGTCGAGATTCCGCTCGTGCAGGGTAGCGATGAACCGGCGAAAAATGCATTTATCATCGTCCGTGCAAACGACCGAATCAGCTTGTTCAAGTCGGCTGTTCCGCTAACCGGCGTACTCGCTTTTGAGAGCATGCATACCGAACACTCCAGTCGCGATGATGACGAGCGGTATACGCCTGTCACCGAATGGAGCATGAAGCGGTTGGTTCGCGAGCCATTTTGTTTCTCGGCGGCAACGGGAGCCTATGCTGCGAGCAAGGCAACCGATGGTTACGCAAGACCGTTCGGCGGACCGCATATTTGGGTATCTGAACCGCTGAAAGCCGGTATTGACGAATGGATTGAGGTTGATTTAATCGAAGCGACGAATGTGTCCGAAATCCATGTGACCTTCAATGACGATGTAAACGAGGATTTAATTAACCTTCATCATCACGAAACGCCTTTTTTAGTTATTCCGGAGCTCGTCAAAGACTACCGAATTGAAGCTTGGGCAAACAACGGATGGACTGTTTTGCATAGAGAAACAAATAATCGAATAAGAAAAAGAGTTCATTCCATAAATGAAGTACAAACCAATAAGTTAAGATTGGTTGTCGAAAGTACGAATGGCAGCCCGCGAGCGGAAATTGTGGAGATTAGAGTATACAGTTGTCAATGATAATGCTGAATCTAGAAAAAAGAGGGTGCCTTTGCCAATCTCATGGCAGGAGGACATCCTCTTTCTGATTGTATTGTAAAAATGGGGGACATGGCTCCACCAAATAATGATTCAAGTATACGATTAAATTTAAGAACTATTTTGAATAGCGATTCGAACAAAAGTACTGCATTCATCGAACAAAACTCCCCCGTCGTGATTAACAAAGCCTCTAACGAAACAAATTTCCCACCCATCAGAAACAACTGTCCGTTTTTTCCGAGAACTCCTTTCGATACAATGAAAGCGTATACTATTCCGTAAAGGAGATTAGATATGAACTTTGACTTAAGTTTAGTACCTTTCAGTCGAAGAGAATCGTTCCTAGCGATCTCCATTTTGCCTGAAGCCAAAGATAGACAACAAGGCCTATATATGCGCACCGTGCGCGGTGGCGATGATAAATTCGGCGAAGCTTTCCATATCGATATGCTCGATGAAAGCGGCCAATCTGTATCTTTCCTGTCCAAAGCTTCCCCAGAGCGGATTCAGTTAACATCGGAACGCGGCTTAACGGCAGAAATTTGTAT
This sequence comes from Paenibacillus sp. 01L418, assembly GCF_056400045.1. Lineage (NCBI taxonomy): Bacteria > Bacillati > Bacillota > Bacilli > Caryophanales > Paenibacillaceae > Paenibacillus > Paenibacillus sp. 01L418. The sequence continues at coordinate 2,571 of NZ_JBFTSN010000202.1, read as the reverse complement.
ATCTGACAGCCGGACATTCCGTGTTCACGCGAACGGCTGCGGAATTCGCTTGACCTTCCGTACGGCCGCTTACGATTATGCCTATCAAGCGTCACCTAGCAGCTGGGAAGTAAACAGCTTCACCCATGAATGCAGGTTCATGCTTACTGCGCTTGTTGGCGAGCTGCGAATGGAAGTCCCATGGGACAAAATCAAAAGCTCATATGTTATCGCAAGTTTCTTGCCGGACAATAATACAAGTAAATTAGAATTTGCTATTGAAGAGTTTAGGACCATTTTGGAGCCGCGAATGGCTTGGGAACCTTTTGATGATGTCGTTAAGCAAGTGAAGGAAGAGTTTAATTTGTGGTTGGATAATAGTTTAACGCTGCCACAACGCTGGGAAGAAAGCCGAGTACTTGCCGCTTATATTACGTGGTCCTGCCTCGTTCCGGCAGAAGGTTGTCTCACACGGCCAGCGATGTATATGTCAAAGAACTGGATGACGAACATTTGGAGCTGGGATCACTGTTTTAATGCAATGGCGCTTGTTCGCCATGATCCGAAGCTGGCATGGGATCAGTTTATGATTTTCTTTGACCGGCAGGATGAGAGTGGGCTTATCCCGGATTTCATCAACGATAAATATGAACTGTGGAATTGCAACAAACCGCCGATTCATGGATGGACACTTGCTTGGATGATGGCACGAACGGACTTTATCAAGGAGGCGCAGCTTCAAGAGGTTTATGGGCCTTTGTCCAAATGGACAAAATGGTGGTTCAACTACCGCGATGGCGATAGCGATGGCATTCCGCAATACAATCATGGCAACGACTCCGGCTGGGATAACAGTACGGCTTTTAACAATGGCATTCCGGTAGAGAGCCCAGATTTAGCAGCTTTTCTTATTCTTCAAGCAGAGCTTTTAGCTGAAATTGCTGAACGGCTCGGTCATGTGGAAGAAGCAGTCGAATGGAGACAGCTTGCTGAGGGAACAATGAAAAAAATGATCAGCCATTTTTGGAAAAATGGTCAATTTACAGCCTGCCGATCAGGTACGCATGAGCTATCAGAAGGAGACAGCCTATTATTGTTCGTTCCAATTATATTGGGCAAACGTCTACCTGAGCATATCCGTACTGCACTGCTAGAAGGGCTGCGTGATGAGAACAGATTCTTAACTTCTAATGGCTGGGCGACGGAGAGTGTGAATAGTCCTTTCTATAGTGCTGACGGCTATTGGCGCGGTCCAATCTGGGCGCCCTCGACTATGATACTGGTTGAAGGTGCTGCCGCAGCAGGAGATCTTGAGCTTGCAGAAATGGTCTCACGCCGGTTCTGCGACATGCTGGACCGAAGCGGGATGGCCGAAAATTTCGATGCGATGACGGGTCAAGGTTTACGTGATCGAGCGTTTACATGGACGTCGAGCGTGTTCCTCATTTTGGGTAATGAGTATACAACCGAATGAATCACTGCACTTCCAATAAGCCAATAGTAGGCTGACGGGAGGTGCTTTTGACGTTTATGGGAATGAGATCTCATTTGTGATTGGTGGGTTGTCGTCCACAGCATATTTGCTGGAATTGCTTCTCATTGTTCGGTAAAAGAGGTCCATGATACACTTCAAGTATTATGGAGTGGAGGAGGAAGGATGTAATTATGTTGAATCATGTACTTAAGAAACTTAAACTTCCTCTTTTGTCTGGCTCTTACCGGAGCATACGAACCAAGCTGCTCTTCTGTTTTCTCATTGTGACCATTATTCCGCTGCTCTCGCTTGGAGCTTTGTCTTATTACCAATCCGCGAAGGTCATTAATTCTCAATTTGGCAAATATGGAGATAATGCAGTGGCTCAATTGGAACAGCAGATGAGCTCTTATTTGAATCGAATGAATCAGACAACAGAAACTATTTATTCCTATTTGCTTGATCCTGCGCGCGTTGATCTAAGTGATCATGTACCTACTACGTATAAAGATATCATGGATAAAAATGATTTCGAAGCACTTTTGAAAGCGCTTAAACCCGATCGAACGATTGGAATCTATATTATTACCAGTTCCGGCTATTATTATGGGGAAAATAATCTTGATGTATCCAAGCTCAGCCTTATTCCCGCATGGCAAGCCATGAACAATTCGATTGGTGGCAAGTATTGGTTAGGATTTTACTCTCAGAACCATGCTATGGGCGAAACGATGGAGAACGGGATCTCATTGCTTGGCTTGGCAGTACCGGTTAATAGTCCTTACGGAGCGCTGCGAGGCAGTAAAATATTAATTGAAGAAAATGCCGAAGATCTGCTTCATATGTTCCAGCTGTTCGAGAATGATACGAAGGCACATCTCAAAATTGATGATCCACAGGGAAGGATTATCTATGAGACGGCAACCGCCTTCCAACCCAAAGAGAGTGACATCTTATGGACTAAAACTCTTGCTGTTAATGGGTGGAGCATTGAGGCAAGATTGCCTGCTGCATCCTTTTATCGCTCTTCCGACATTATACGGTCGAATACCGTCATCGTCGCTTTTGGCTCCTGTCTGCTGGCCTTTGGACTCGCATACTTGTTCTCTTACCGGTTT
>NZ_JBFTSN010000201.1:0-11336 GCF_056400045.1 Paenibacillus sp. 01L418 | reverse complement strand
AGCTAGAGGATGGCATGACCGCGCCTGCAGAAGTGGAATATCATGATGTGGATACGGACGGAAATGAAGCAACGATTACAATTACGATTTTTGAAGGCCGGAACCGTCAGGTTCGCCGGATGTTTGAAGCTATTGGACATAAGGTGATTAGGCTGAAAAGAATTCGTTTTGGCGAAGTTGGACTTGAAAACCTAGGCAGAGGAAAGTATCGTCATCTCACGCCTCAGGAAATTAAAGAATTGCTTGCGATAGCGCAAAGCAAGACACATAAAGTTCATAAAAAGTAATCGACGGCGGCAGTAATTGCCGTCGACTTTTCGTTATAATGGTAATATTCGTGGCTGCATAGAAAGAAGCTGGTGGTGAAAAACAATTATGGGAAAATCGCGCAAGACGGTACAAATTGTCATTTTGATTGCCGTCTTGATCATAGGTGGGTACGCAATTGGATCTACCTTATTTGTCGCGGATGACAAAGGTCCTTTAAAGGAAGGCGGGAAGCCGCCTGCATTTGAGCTTGTTGATTTAGAGGGCAATCTTAAACAACTGTCTGATTATGAGGGGAAAGCTGTCGTCATTAATTTCTGGGGCACATTCTGTCCACCGTGCGTGAAGGAAATGCCGGAGTTTGAACGACAGTACGCGAAATGGAAGGATCAAGGCCTTGTGATTTTAGCTATAAATTTAAGCGAGGACACGTTGACCGTGAACAATTTTGTCCGTCGTTTTGATTTGAACTATCCGATTCTGCGCGATGTAAATCGCAAAACAGAACGCAGCTATGGTCTAAAGTCATACCCTACTACTTTTTTCATTAATCCAAATGGGACGATTATGGAAATAAAAGTAGGAGGCATGACGGAAGAGGAAATTGATGAACGGATTGAACGGCTTCTTCAGCTGTAGGAGGTATTATTGTGTTAGTGGTTGAAAACACAAAATGTGAGTGCGGTCATCAAAATTCGATAGGCACCGTACTATGTGAAAGCTGCGGCAAACCGCTTGTAAACGATACGGTTTCCGATTTGCCGTTAGAAATGCGTTACGATGGTGTTGCTCGTCGATCGCAAAAAAGTAATCCCAATTATATCGATAAAATATGGAATTTTTTCTCGTCAGTCAAAATTGCGATTTATTTGATCGTCATTACCTTTTTGACTGCGATGCTTGGAACAATTTATCCACAGGAAAACACATTCATAAATAACTTAGATCCATCCGTTTATTATGAAGAAACTTATGGATTTCTTGGCAAAATGTATTATTTGCTAGGATTATCACATACGTACGAATCCTGGTGGTTCATTGGTTTGCTTGTGATGATTGGCACCTCACTCGTTATTTGCAGCTTGGATCGTGTGCTCCCGCTTTATCGGGCACTCAGCAAGCAGCAAATTCGTAAGCATCTGCAGTTTATTCATCGTCAGAAGACGGTATTTAAATATCAGATTGAAGGCGATGAGGAAAAATGGGTTGAAAATTTCGGCATGCAGCTGAAACGCAAAGGTTATCGCATTCATCGAGATGGCTCTGCGCTGCTTGCGGAGAAAAATCGTTTTAGCCGCTGGGGACCCTACATCAATCACATTGGCCTTATCTTGTTTCTTCTAGCCATATTGGCAAGAAGCATTCCAAGCTGGCAAATGGATAGCTACATAATGGTCCCTGATGGGGATACGGTCCAAATAGCGAATACGAATTATTATGTTAAAAACGAAAAGTTTACTGTAGAGTATTATAAAGATGAAGAATTGCCGGACAAGCTTAAAGGAATAAGCCGTGCGAAGCTTTTTGAGACAAAAGCGGTTCTTTATGAATGCGTTAGCAACTGCAGTGACCAAACAAAGAAACCAGAGCTTAAAGAAGTAGAGCGGCATAATATTATCGTCAACGAGCCGCTTAAGTACAAAGGATTAAAGCTGTATCAATTTGATTATGATACAACGCCTCGCTTGAACGCTGTGCATCCTATTCTCATAGATAAAGCGACGGGAGAGAAATACGGTCCGTTCGATCTACCAATGAAGGATTCAGCGCTGCAGCATAAGCTTGGGCCATATACCCTTGATTTATATGCGAATTATATGGAATTTGCAATTGGCGACAATGGCGAGCCAACGACTTTGTCACGTGATCCGATTGCTCCGGCGTTCGTATACACGGTTAAAGGTCCAGGACTTGATCCAAAAGGTGAGCCGTATATGTATTTCCCAATGCAAAAGGATAAAGTTAAATTTTCGCAGGATGCCATTAATCACGGTATCGCGGATAAGATAGAAATTCGAGTGGACGGCATGGAAAATGTAGATTTCTCTGAAGCATCCACTTACTTGAACGTAAGGATGGATAAGGCGCTGCCATATGTTTGGGTAGGTGCAGTGTTCTCCATGCTCGGCTTGCTGATGGGGTCCTATTGGCAGCACCGCCGAATTTGGCTGCGAGTGGACAATGGAGAGCTTTCATTGGGCGCTCATACGAATAAAAACTGGTACGGTATGCGCTCAGATGTAGCGGGAGCCCTTAAAAAAATAGGGATAACCGTAGATCCGAAGTCGCTAGATAACGGAGGGAACAACGCGTGAGCTTAGTCGATTTTAGCAGCGACGCATTTATTGTCGCATTTTTCCTGTATTGCTTCGCATTTATGTTTTATGTCATTGCCATTGCGGGTAAGAAATGGAGCAATCGTGATCCTTTGCAGCATGAGAAGCGTTGGGGACGAATTGCATTCATTACTTCGAGTCTTGGTCTTGCATCGCATTTGACCTTCTTCTTTACAAGATGGGCTGGAAGCGGCCAAATTCCAACGAGCAATATGTATGAATTCATGACTTTCCTTGGAATGGCAATCATGATTGCATTTACGATCGTCTTCAGTATTTACAGAAAACCGCTGCTGGGCATGTTCTCATTGCCGCTAACTGTAATTATTGTTGCTTATGCCTCTGTGTTTCCGCAAGAGGTACAGCCGCTAATACCGGCTCTAAACAACTACTGGCTAAAAGTACATGTAACGACAGCCGCTCTCGGCGAAGCATTTTTTGCCGTTGGTTTTGCTGCCGGCCTCATGTATTTGCTAAGAGTGGTTGATTTCAAAAGCAAAACAAAAGAAGCAAAAAGATCGCAGTTCTGGGTCGAGTTCTCTTTATATACGATTATTCTAATTGTAGGTTTTATCGTCGCTGTATTCGCGTTCCGCGGAATGGGCTATGAAGCGAAATTTATTCAAGAAACATCTACTATTGATGCCAAAGGAATAGAGTCGACGACTTCGGAGACAGTAAATTATACACTGCCGCCAATTGTTAAACCTTATAACAGCCAGGTGGTCGAATATGAATCATTCCTCGGCATGAGCAAGCCATTATTCGAAGCACCATCTTGGATGGAAGGCGCAAATTCAGGACGCAAGTTTAATACCGTTATATGGACGATTATTTCAGGCTCCTTGCTTTATGGCTTGCTGCGCTTAGTATTCAGAAAGCCGCTCGGAGCGGTCATTCATCCTGTTATGGATGGTGTAGATCCAGAAGATTTGGATGAAATCAGCTACAGATCCATCGCAATTGGATTTCCGATCTTTACACTCGGTGCATTAATATTCGCGATGATATGGGCCAATATTGCATGGGGCCGTTTCTGGGGCTGGGACCCGAAAGAGGTTTGGGCTTTAATCACTTGGTTGTACTACAGTGCGTATTTGCATTTCCGTTTATCGCGCGGCTGGCAGGGAAAACCTTCTGCATGGCTCGCTGTAATCGGCTTCGTGGTTGTACTATTTACGCTTGTTGGGGTTAACCTCGTCATTGCAGGTTTGCATTCCTATTCTGGTGTTTAGAACTTAGATTGAACTTAGATTGAGAGGAGAATTGCCCTATGTCTGATTATTCAAGCCGTATTTTGGTCGTAGATGATGAAGAACGTATCCGTCGCTTGCTCAAAATGTATTTAGAGAAGGAAGGCTACACAATCGACGAGGCAGAAGACGGAGAAACTGCCCTAAGATTAGCTTCAAATACGGATTACGCGCTCATTCTGCTTGATGTGATGCTGCCAGGAATCGACGGCGTAGAAGTGTGCTCTCGTCTGCGTCAAGTGAAGGCTACTCCTGTCATTATGCTAACGGCTAAAGGTGAAGAAATGAACCGTGTGCAGGGCTTTGAGGTTGGCGCGGATGATTATGTCGTCAAGCCTTTTAGTCCACGCGAGGTTATCTACCGAGTGAAGGCTATCTTGAGACGATCCTCGGCTACCGCGTTCTTAACAAAAGAAATTAATTCAAGCAACAATATTGTATTCCCTCATTTGGTTATTGAGCATGATGCTCACCGTGTAACAGCTGGTGGACAAGAGGTAAGTTTAACGCCTAAGGAATATGAGCTGCTGCATTACTTGGCAGTATCGCCTGATAAAGTGTTCTCTCGTGAAGAGCTTTTGAAGGATGTATGGAACTATGAGTTTTTCGGTGACTTGCGGACTGTCGACACCCATGTAAAACGTTTGCGCGAGAAATTGAATAAAGTGTCTCCTGATGCGGCATCCATGATTACTACCGTTTGGGGAGTCGGCTATAAGCTAGAGGTACCTAAGTAAATGAGCTTGTGGCATCGTTCGATTGGCAAGTTGTACCGCAGTGTAGTTGGAAAGCTCTGGGCGACAATCATGCTGCTTGTTGCTGTCGTATTGCTTATCGTTGGCGTATTTTTACTTCAATACGTTGACATATGGTTTAAAGAAAACAATACGCATCAGGTGAAAGTGCTTTTTGTTGTAACAGCGATTATCGGATTTTTGTTATCAACATTTTTTGCTTTCTTCTTATCCAAAAAAATTCAACAGCCGCTGCTTCAACTAAAGGATGCAGCGGTATCGATTTCTCAAGGCAATTATACAACCCGAGTTCATATACGCTCCAGCGATGAGATCGGTGAGCTTGCGGATACGTTTAACCATATGACGGAGCAGCTGAATAAGCTGATTCATGACATCAATCATGAGAAAAACCATCTTGCGAGCATTTTGCGAAGCATGGGAGATTCAGTTATTACCTTCGACGCGGAAGGTAAAGTCATACTCACGAATCCAGTTGGTCATTTGCTAATCAATCAGTGGTCAGGAGTAGAGCTTGCTTGGCAAGAGGATGAGTCCGAGAGCTCGACTGCATATTCCGAGGTTCCAATGCCGCTCCGCGAGTTGTTTCAAAGAGTGATGGAAGAGGGCAGGGATGTTACCGATAAGGTTCATGTTCTAAGCAGCGTGTGGTCAGTTGTAATGGCTCCGCTGCAGTCGAAGGATGTTATTCGCGGGGCTGTTGCCGTTATCCGTAACGTAACGGAGGAGCATAAGCTTGAGAAGCTGAGAAGAGATTTTGTGGCTAACATCTCACATGAGATCAGAACGCCGCTATCGATGCTGCAAGGCTATAGTGAAGCTTTGCTTGATGATATTGTCGTGTCGGAGGAAGATCGCAAGGAGCTCGTTCAAGTCATTTATGATGAATCACTGCGAATGGGCAGACTCGTAAATGATTTTCTGGATATCGCTAGAATGGAAGCCGGCCACGTCGATATGAACTTCCAAGAGATAGATCTCGCCCATGTCTTGAAGCGGGTACATCGGAAATTCCAGGTGTATGCGAAGGAGCGCGAAGTGAGGCTGGTCGCGGATCTGCCCAATGAGTCGCTGCTTGTAAAGGAAGCTGATGAGGATAGATTGGAGCAAGTATTGACTAACCTCCTTGATAACGCATTGCGGCATACGCCATCTGGCAAGTCCATCACCATTTCTGGGCAGCATGCGAATGTAAATGGAAGACAGTATGTAGAGCTTCGCGTCAGAGACGAGGGGCAAGGCATTCCAACCGAGGATGTACCCTTTATATTCGAACGCTTCTATAAGGCAGATAAAGCGCGTAAACGCGGCTCATCAAGTGGAACGGGACTTGGACTTGCCATCGTAAAAAATTTGATCGATCTTCATCAGGGTCGAATTGTAGTCGAAAGCAGTGCAGGCACAGGCACATCGTTTACAATCTTACTTCCTGTCGAAGCTCATCAATAGTTGTCAAAGCGCCCCTGTTGGGGGCGCTTTTTTTGTAGAAAGCAGAAGATAATTCTTGTTGTTCGTGAAACAAAAGAAGAGCCTGTCGATTCATTCGGCAGGCTCTTCTTCTATATAGTAAACAAATTTATTTAAAAAAGTGTAATTTCTTTGGCTGTGTTTAGCTCAGGCATGCTTGTAAGCTGCTCAAGCACTTCCTTAGGTGTCGCTTTATCCACACGCAGAACCATGATTGCGGAGCCGCCAACAAGCTGACGACCTACTTGCATCGTTGCAATGTTAACGTCATTGTTGCCCAGAAGCGTTCCAACTCGTCCGATAATACCAGGCTTATCGTTATGCGAGATTAGAATTAGGTTTCCTTCAGGCGTCACATCAACTGGGAACTTGTCGATTTGAACAATACGAGGTCCGTAACCAGTGAGCAATGTGCCGGAAACAACACGTTCTTCTTTTTTCGTACGAAGGGACACGGTTACCAGGTTCGTAAAGTCTTTCGAAGCATGCGATTTTTGAACGACGATGTTTACATCGCGCACTTTCGCCAGGTGAAGGGAGTTAACCACATTAACCTGCTCTGCGCCAAGGTGATGCGCTAGAACGCCGCGAACGATATAACGAGTAAGTGGCTGCGTATCAACCTCTGCAAGCTCACCAGCATAACCTACAACGATTTCGGTAACAGCACCTTCAGTTGATTGTGCAATAAAGTTGCCAAGCTTCTCGCCAAGTGTAAAGTACGGCTGAAGAATGCTTTGCAGGTTTGCCGGAATCGGAGGCATGTTAACTGCATTGATAAATGGCTCGCTGCGGAGAATATGAAGCACTTGCTCCGAAACGTCAATCGCAACGTTTTCTTGTGCTTCAACAGTCGAAGCGCCAAGATGCGGAGTTACGATAATTTTTGGATGTGTCAAGAAAGGATGGTCATTAGCAGGAGGCTCCACTTCGAACACGTCGAATGCGGCGCCAGCGACAATACCTGCATCCACTGCATCAACCAAAGCAATCTCATCGATGATGCCGCCGCGCGCGCAGTTTACAATACGCATGCCGGGCTTCATTACTTCAAATTGAGCTTTGCCGATCATATGGCGAGTTTCTGGCGTTAAAGGTGTATGTACAGTCATAAAATCTGCACCTCTAACAATTTCATCCACGCTAGCAAGCTTCACGCCGATTTTTGTTGCTCTTTCTTCTGTCATAAACGGGTCATAACCCAAAATATCCATGCCGAAGGCTTTTGCGCGTTTGGCAACTTCGCTGCCGATACGTCCCATACCGAGTACGCCTAGCGTTTTGCCGCGAAGCTCAACGCCTAGGAAGGATTTGCGATCCCATGTTCCATTTACTGTTTTCATGTACGCTTGTGGAATATGACGGGCTACCGCCATCATCATAGCAAATGTATGCTCACAAGTTGTAATGGTGTTGCCATCTGGTGCATTGATTACGATGATACCGCGCTGAGTTGCTGCGTCTAGGTCAATATTATCGACGCCAACACCTGCACGGCCAACTACTTTAAGCAGTTTGCCAGCTTCCATAATTTTTGCTGTTACGCGGGTTTGGCTACGTACTAGCAACGCATCGTATTCACCAATAATTGCAACTAATTCGTCTTCGCTGAGTCCAGGTTTTTTGTCGACTGCGACATCTGACGCATCAACAAGCTGCTGAATGCCCAAATCGCTGATTGGATCGGAAACTAACACTTTAAACATGTGAAGTATGCCTCCTAAAATGGGGCGAAGCTATTAGGCTTCGCTTAATATGAACAGAAAAACCCTCTACCCGGCACCGTTGTGCAGCAGCGGGTCGAGAGTTTGATCATCGAACTTAGACTTTTCTATTTTAAAGCAATGTGGTGGACAAAAGCAATCCTCAAACTTGCTGAATTGTGAAAATTTCGTTATGATTCAAGCATCATTAGCAACAATTTACGACATTGGAGGTCTTTATTCATGACGAAATGGCAGGATGTGACACCGCAATTTTTGCTTGAACTGCTAGGGAATGGACAAGTAGAAGCAAGTCAAATCATAGATGTAAGAGAAGAGTTTGAATGGGAGTTTTATCATTTGGAGACATCAAAATTAATTCCAATGAACACGATTCCTGTGYGACTGAATGAGCTTGACGACACGCTGCCTATTTATATCATCTGCGCACATGGCGTACGAAGTGTAGCGGTTTGCAATTACTTAGAAGAAAAAGGCTACAGCAGCCTTCACAACGTTACCGGTGGGATGGCGGCTATAGCCTCTTTACAAGGGTTTCAATATGATTAACAAAAGAATTGGAATTTAATTTGTTTCAGGGTAGAAAAAAGGTAGCTGCGGCAGAAGTGCCTGTTGATAAAGCCTTGATTTGCTCTCATTGAAGTCACCTGAACGAACGGCTTCCGTATTAATCAACAAATCAACAACAGCAGATACGGAATGTAATTTTAACTTAGTTGCTTGTCCAGATTGGACAAGCTCATCTACTCGACTTGTTAAATCGTGCGGATAATAGGCAGTAAGTTTTTTGCGAGTCATTAGCTGATCAGCCATTACTTTGTTTTTTATCGTAATGTTAAAGTTTTTCCATGCTGACAGTTCCAGCAGAGCTGGAGCCTTGTATTCTGAAGGAATATCAAGATCTACCGTTGCTGACCATTTCAGCATAGCGGAGTAATATTGCTGCTGAGCGTTTAGTGCAAATTGAGCGGCAGAGAGATAGGTTTTATCTTGTTCGACATTTTTCATTAATTCATTAAAGGATAATTTCTTTGCACTAGCCGCTGCGTTGACAGCAGCTTCATTAAATAGTTTAAGACTTCGTATGTAACTAACCTGAGCTTCTCCGAGCAGTGGAGATTTTTGCATATCAATCGAGCTTGCTTCATCTGCTTTGGTACTAGCAAGTCTTGCCAAATCTTTAAACATAGAAGTTGCTTCAAATGACTTTCCTTGCGATAATTTGTTCATAGCTGCGAACCATTCGTTTTGAAATTCACGATAAGGCAGAAATACAGTATGATAGAACGATACCAAGTCTTGTTGCTGGTAAGGGGTTGCTGAAGCGGTTGTTGTTTTTGCGTCATCTGCTTCATTCACATAGCGGGCTTTAGTCTTTTCAGTGCCAATTTGAATGCCATAGAAAAAGGCTCCAACTGTACAAATAAGTAGAAATACAAATCCAACACTGAATAACATTGCGGTTGTCGTTAATTTTTTTTCCATCTCTATCTCTATCTCCTTCTATGTAAAAAAATAATTCTGTCGATTTGTTCTACCAGTATAGGTGAAAAGGTCGAAAAAGAAAATATGAACGTTCCAGACAGGCGGGAAGCTATGAAGAAATTTGATATTCGCAATATTCGCATTCGAAAGGTGTCCGTTGATGAGCTAGATGACCGCATGCTGTTAATCAATTTATATGCTACGCAAGCATTTACTTTTATTATCGGTTTAATATGGGTTTTATTTCAGCATCAAAATGTGATTGCTTTATTTACGCCTCCAAAGGAGCTTGCATTTGTTTATTGGGGTGCAGGCTTAGCAGCAGCTGTTATCATAGTTGACCTGCTTATTTCGCGCTTTGTTCCAGAAGAAGCAAGCGACGATGGCGGAGTAAATGATCGTATTTTTCGGACGCGGAAGGTTTGGCATATTGCAGTTATTTCCTTAGTTGTAGCTATTTGTGAGGAATTGCTCTTTCGCGGGGCGATTCAGCATGCCATAGGTCCCTATTGGACAAGCATAATTTTTGCTACTATTCATGTAAGGTATTTAAAACATTGGATTCCCACCGGACTCGTATTTTCGATTAGCTATGGCTTAGGCTGGATTTATATGGAATCAGGTACGATTTGGGCACCGATTATTGCACACTTTTTGATCGATTTCATCATGGGTTTAATTATAAGATTCAGGAGGGAGTCATGAGCAGGAAAGAAAAGTTTGGAAATTCGAGAGCTTCAGCACAGCATGAAGAGACGGCAGAGCCGTCCATCATCGGAACGGATTCCAATCAGGGAGAAGCTCTGCCGCCTCGGCGAAAGAAACATCCTACACAAATGAATAAGGTTACAAAGTTTTATTACAATTTATTGTTCCTATTGTTTGTAAGTTTAGTTGGTGGACTTTTTTGGTATGGCTTAAAATTTAGCGAGTGACCTCAATGGTGGCTGGATCAATGAATCCGTAGCCTTTGTTTTCAAGTGAGGTGAGCAACTCATCAAGAGCGTCGGCAGTCCATTGCAGCTCGTGCATAAGTATGTTGGCGCCGGGATGCAGCTGCTCCAGCACATTTTTAATGACAACCTCAGGCTTGTTTTTGGCCGTTTTATCCCAATCAAGGGAACCATTTGACCACGTCATGTAAAGCATGCCGTGGTTTTTTGCAATTTCCTTGACCGTATCACCGCCAGAGCCGTACGGAGGGCGGAAAAACAATGGTTTTTTATCTATTAAAGCTTCGACATCTGTTTGAACATCGCCGATTTGCTGTTCAACGACTTCTTTAGCTTCTTTTTTCAAATCGTTATGATCCCAAGAGTGGTTGCCGATTGTTTGTCCGCGTTCATCAATGAGCTTCAACAAATTGGGATTTTTTTTCACCCGATAACCATTTACGAAAAAAATCGCTTTAGCCTTATGTTTATCAAGGGTATCGAGCATGCTGGTTAAGACGGTTTCATCTTTTGGCCCATCATCGAAAGTAAGCAAAACAACCTTGCTTGATGTACTCTCCTCAATCGGTACGAAGCGATAGGCTTCGCTCATTCGATATAGTGCTGTTATGCTGGTTTCCTGCTCACTCGAAGCGGTTGGCGTAGGTTCCTCACTCGTTACGACTGTATCATCGTTTATTGCATTGTTTGAGCTTTGTGTAGTCTCGGGAACGGCTGCTGTCTCAGTGGCTTCAGTTGAAGACTGCAGGCTCTCGTTTTGCTGCTGCGCACTGCAGGCCGTTAGAAGCGACCCGAGAAGCAGAATGATTATAGGCAGGTTACGCTTCATGATGCTTGCCCTCCATAATTTTGATGTAAATGCTGCTGAAACGACATCATTGTATCATATTTGCCTAATAGAAGGATAAGGATGATTTCCTTATTTTATATGGAATGGCGCTTCTGCTTGTCGGTCAAACTAACAACTGAATACGCAAGATGAATTAGGAAAGAGGTGTTCGAGATCATGAGGTTAAGTGGCTTTTTAGTCGGTGGAATAATTGGCGCAGCAGCAACGGTATATATCTCGCGCAGAAAGCCTGGAGCAGTATCATGG